>CAZISK010000054.1:0-16779 GCA_964541355.1 uncultured Candidatus Obscuribacterales bacterium | reverse complement strand
GGAGTAGATATCAGCCCGATTGCGCTTGCGTACACAGGTAAGCAAGCACGATCGATCAACACCGATATAAGCTTACTCCAGTGTGACGCACTTCACGACAGCATACCCGGAGAGTATGATGTGGTTATGACCTCGCTATTCACGCACCACCTTGACCCGCCCGACGTAGTGAAGTTGCTTGGGAAAATGAAATCCGCCTGTACACAAATGGTTCTCGTCAATGATCTGATTCGTTCGAGATTGGCATTAGGTCTGGTTTGGCTAGCATCAAGATCCTTCACACGATCGCCAATTGTCCACTTCGATGGTCCCGCCTCAGTCAGAGCAGCGTATACGCCCGGCGAGCTCGAGGAACTGGCGCATCGGGCAGGACTGACAGACTGCAAGATCCGCACCCAATTACCCTGCCGTCAGCTTCTCGTCTGGAGGAGACCAAAATGATAACCGGGAAACACAAATCGACAGCGACTCAACCAGCCTTGATACAGCTATCCGACCCATCAGGAGGTCGTTGCACTTAGACGGCACTCTACAGAGACTTTTAACTGAGCGATGGGAAAACAGATGCATTACGACACAACAGATTTAACTCAACTGAGGAGCAACTGGGATTGCGTAGTCGTAGGCGCCGGTCCCGCCGGTGCGTTAGCCGCTCACCAAATAGCCGGTGCTGGTTTTCGCGTTCTATTGATTGATAAATCAAAGTTTCCGCGCAGCAAAGTCTGCGGCTCTTGTATCAACGGCTCCGCACAAAACGCGCTGACTGAAGCAGGGTTAGGAGCTCTTCTAACGGAAAACGGGGCGATCGAGTTAGAACAATTGCAGCTTGTTCAAAGAGGAAAGAGTGCTTCAATTCGGCTACCTGCCGGAGCATCACTGTCAAGAGCGGCGTTCGATCTAGCCATCATCGAGCATGCCACAGCCCGCGGCGCACACTTTCTTCAAGAGACTGCGGGAACGGTCCTGTTCGAGCCTGGCGACGAAGCCGATCGTCAACTCGCACACAGATCGATTAAACTGCAGACCCATGATCAAACTCTGATTGTCGACGCAAAAATCGTGATTGTGGCAGACGGATTGGCAGGTCGATCGCTGGAGATGAGCGCCGACTTCAGGTCCCAACTAACAGAGAATTCCAGATTCGGCGCAGGCGTCATACTTGACGAAGCGCCCGAATTCTATCAGCCCGGCTCCGTCTATATGGCCATAGGCGAAAGTGGATACCTTGGACTGGTGCGGCTGGAGGACGGACGCATCGACATTGCCGCCGCATTCGATTCAGAACCGTCACGAGAGGCGCACGGCCCAGCGCAAGTTGCCGTGCAGCTTCTGGAAGAGTGCGAACTACCGGTTCCGACGCAACTGGCCCAAGCTCGCTGGTCAGGCACCCAGGCGCTGTCGAGAAAACGAGCACAGATCGCGGGGACACGCTTATTGGTCGTTGGCGATGCCTGCGGATATCCCGAGCCGTTCACCGGAGAAGGTATAGCATGGGCGCTCTGGTCCAGCCTCTCAGCAAGCAAACTAGCTATTGCCGGGATCCGGCAGTGGCGAACAGAGATAATCGCGAGGTGGAACAAGATCCATCGTCGTTTGCAACGACAACATATGAGAAGCGCATTCATAGCCACTCTTCTGCGAGAGCGAGCAGTTAGATCCGTGCTTATCAATACCCTCTCGGCATGGCCATCTCTGACATCGCCCGTAGTGCAAAGTATCAGTTGCGCCACTAATCCATTAGACCTGGAGAAGTCCTGAAGACATGGCTCAAATTCTTAGCATCGCATCCGCGCCCGGCAACTTCGTACCTCAACAAGAATCCTTTGACCACGCCGCTCTTTTCTCATGTCAAACCGAGCGACAAAAGAAGATTCTCCAACGCTTGTACCGCCGCACCGAGATTGACTATCGCAGCACCATCCTGGTGAGCGAAGATCGCCGCGCGGTAGAACAACTGTTTCCATCACCTGACTGTGGTGCTCTCGAAAGTCCAGGTACAGCTAGACGTATGGAGATCTACGACTACTTTGCAAAACAACTAGCAACACGGGCTTCCCATGAGGCGCTTCGGAAAGCATCCGTTCACCCGGATCAAATTACCCACCTTGTCTCCGTTTCCTGTACAGGATTCAAAGCTCCTGGTTTTGATATTGAGGTGGTCAAACAGTTGGGTCTAAACCGATCAGTCCATCGGACTCATATCGGTTTTATGGGTTGTCACGGAACGATGAATGCTCTCCGTGTAGCACGTGGTTTTCTGCAACTGCATCGCGAAGCTCATGTTCTCTTGTGCGCCACTGAAATTTGCTCAGCCCACTTTCAGTACGGATGGACGCCCGATGACCTCGTCGCCAACTCGCTGTTCGCCGACGGCGCCGCGTCACTAGTAATGAGCAACTCGCCGGGAATCATGAGCTACGTTGATTCGATGTCTTACCTGGTCGACGAATCCGAATCAGCGATGACCTGGGCTATTGGAGATAATGGTTTTCGCATGACCTTATCAGCAGAAGTGCCATCGTTGATTGAAAACACCCTGCCTGATCTCGTTGAACAGTGGCTTAAAATGCGAGGCTTATCGATTTCAGATATCGGATGTTACGCAGTACATCCAGGCGGTCCTCGGATCTTAGACGCCGTGGCAAAGTGTCTCGACCTTGCTCCCGAGGCACTCGACACTTCCCGCGAGATCCTTGCGCAATGCGGCAACATGTCATCACCAACGGTGCTGTTTATTATAGAAAAACTGCTGGAACAGAATCGCAACTATCCATGTCTTGCACTTGCCTTTGGACCCGGATTGACAATAGAGGCTGCTCTTCTGGCTCGTTCTTAAAGTCGAAAGCACGAGCCTGGGGCTCGTGCTTTTCGGTGTCGCGTCGGTTGGTTATGGCGTGGTTAGTCTTTGTGATGAAGCTATTTGGCTTGTCGACAGCGGTTATCCTACGAGCAGATTCTTCCTTCTATTTCTGCCTGCTGGTTCCGATTGCTGCCAACTGTGAAGTGTAAGTCTTGCCTGGCGGTGTTTACCTTCTTGAATAAAATTACGGGATGGCTCTGTTTTCACGAGTTGCTGTTGATCTTTAACATGCTCAATGGCTCTAGTAAAAGCAGTAAATTCTACTTGGACGATCATTTGGCTTTCTCTCCGTGGGGCGGCGAAGGTTGGCTAGAACATTGATGTTACAAATCGAGCAGAACATTTGATATGGAGTAAGACGCAATTGCAGTGCGTAAACACGCAATTCTAATAGATTGGGCTTTTCAGCACACTAGTCTTTATAGTACTACTAGAGGAAACAGAATCACACCTGGACTGAGACTGCACTCAGTTGGTGTGATTCCCTGTGGTATCAAAAGAGACACCACAGCAAATCGCTTGGAACTATATCCTTAGCGATCAGCATGCTTGTTGATGAAATGCTCCAACTCTTTGTGATCGGCAAATCCGTCGAGACGCGAGACCACCTTGCCATCGGTCACTACCAGGATCACCGGGCACTGCGTGGTACCGAGCCACTTGCAAGCAGCCGGAGAAGTGTCCTTGTGAACGCGCACAAAGCGGGCCTTGCCGGCCATCTTCGTCGCGATCTGTTCGAACAACGGGACCTCGGTCGCACAGTTCTGGCATCCGCCCGACACAAGTACGATAGTCGTCCCCTTCTGCGCCACGATTTCGCTCTGGTAGTCGGAATCGGAAGCAACCACCACATGCTTCGATCCCGACGTCAGGTTGACAGGCGGCGCGACAACCGCCTGGTGCTGCCCGTGGTGATGGAACGCCGAAGGCCATACAGTCATCACGAACATGACAGCGGCCATCAAGAAATGCGCCCCATCCTGCCCAAACGCCAGCCAGGAGGGCTTTGCGAAGTCGAGCCGGAGCCTGTACACGTAGTACGAACCGAACCAGAGCCAGTATGCCGCCAGCACCACGACTGCAAGCCAGTGCTGAGTTGGTTGCGCGTACATCCACCACATACCGAACAGCATGGCGGCGTGCGCGAAGTCATACCACTGCTTGTTGTACGTCAGGCGCCTGCCGTACGTAAGGGCACGGACCAGGTACCAGACCGAGCCCACCGGGAAGACGACAAGCCAGACCATCTGTGGGATGGGCAGCCAGACAGGTGTAAGACAGGCGGACATGCCGAGGAGACAGACGCCATGCCAGAATTCGTTCTCCCCGTCGAAGTACCCGTTGGCCCGGCGCATGTAGCTCGGGTTGAACAGCCGAAACAAGTAGAAACACACTCCGCTCAAAAACAAGAGCGAGAGCGCAGCTGAGGTCCATTGCCCAATCAGGGCAAGATGTTCCGCGTGCATGGATATTCTCCTGAAGCTGGAGGTCAAAGAAACACCGATGTTAGGACGCTATACATCGGTGCATGGTTTGATACAACGTTGTCTTTGTAGTCAATAAATCTGAGGCGCAACCTCTTGCAAAAAGAAATGATGGCGAAGATCTGTAATCTACAAAAGTAGTTTCCTGGCGCGAAACTTGACATCACGACTAATCATCGTCGTTTTGCATATCGTAGAAAGAATTAGAGTAAACAGTTCTAGCGCAGCCAACCATCCCCTTCCCGGGGATAAGCACAATTGCTATCCGCAGGAACACTCTACATGACATTCACTTCTCGCATGTGCTCAACGTTTGCAGCGCCCAGGCATGAAAACAATCGTTGACACTCTCGTTATTTGCGTTTGCGTCGAACTCTGGAAAGGTCGTTGCGAGCAATGAGGATTTGGGAATCATCCTCCGAATAAGTGTTCTGGTACGTAGTCACGGAGCGCAGATACAGCTTCTCGGCAACATCCAGAGCACCGAGCGCCTCATTGACGCGACCGAGCTTGTGCTCTACAAAGGCTGCTTGCTCGCTGACTCGACCGTAGGCTTTCTCTTGTATTGCTAACGCCGGCTCGAGATAAGACTTGGCCTTTTCGTATTTGGATAATTGATAGTTGACGAAAGCGAGTTCTATCAACACCGGAGCGACTCCAGGATGTTTTTCCCCATAAGCAGATTTTGCAAATGAGAGCGCCCGCTCCAGGGTCTCGGCAGCCTTGTTCAATTGGTCATGACGGAGGTAATAGCGAACAAGCTTGTTATAGACCTCGATGACCAGCTCCTTATTGGCTTGCGCCGCTTCCAAATCGGCCAGCCGACGAATGATGTTTCTCTCGGCATCAGGGTCCTGAACCGCAGATCCAGCAGCTACAGTGGTCGACATAGAAATGCTGCCATCCGGAGAAAAATCCTCCGAAGCGACAGTAGAACTGAAGTTGCTGGTGATGGTACTTCGAGAGTCGCTCATATTTTTATTCCGCCATTCGCTAACAGTAGTCGCACAATCAGGACCGCTTGTTGTCAGCGAACTTCAGCCAATGCCTTCCAAACTGTGCCTGCTTCTCGATATTGGAAAACAACCGGTGAAGTCTCTCGGTGTATTGACACAAGTGGATCCTCAGTAACACTTTAAGTTATCTCAAATAGCTGTCAAGCGGCTAGTATTTTAATACCCTTGGTGACTCCTGTCCTCGAACTAGAAACCCTTGATTCCATCGGCATTTCGAACGACACACATTGTGGTGGCATATTAGAAAAAGAGTTTTTTTATTTTTCCAAACCTTGTCATTACGTCTGCTGCCAATTCAGCCCGACCAGTTATGATCTTTTGATATGCGCCTCTCTCTCAACTAGCGCTATTGGTCGCCCTGCCATTGGCTTTTCAGCTAGCCTTCGTCGGTCTTCTGTATCCGATGATCGAAGAGGTAGAAACGAAGACCGCCGAGGCCAGCGGTGGGCAGATTGCTCGGCTACCAGCCTGAGGAGCTAATCGGCACCAGAGTGGTTGAACTTATTGACGACGAGAATTAAGAAGCAGTGTTGAACAACTTTCGCAGCAGAACAACGAGGTCGGGTTCGAGACGCGCTTGCACTCCACCGAGGGAAGAGCGTCTTCGCAACACTGTCGATTTACTGGAAGATGCAAACGTAAACAAAGAGACAAAAACCACCGTAACCACCAAACCTGACGAATGGATCTGCTTTTGCACCGGCGTAAAGGCGAGCGTGCTCGAGCCCTGAGTCCACTGTTCAATTTCGGTGGAGTCCGCTGATAGGCGCGCTGTCTAATTTTGAGTGGTTTTCGGCGAACAGTGCGCCTATCCGGTTGCCAAGGAAGTTCGTTCGACCTAATGTCGGATATGAAATCCGAATCAGATTCCGCCGCTGAGGTTTTGGCAACAGTTACGCAGCAGTAGTTACAGTCAAAACACAACCAACGGCAGACGCCGCACAGAGACTTTCGAACTACCTTTTCGGAACAGCGTCATGATAAATTCCCGTGCTTGGTTTCGTATTCAAAATCCTTTTGCAGGAGAAGAGAAATGAATGAAGCTGAAAAGGCCGTTTTGTCCGCAAAATTCAGCCTGAAACCGCTCACTCCGGGCGATTATGCGCGGCTTTCGGCAGCTTCTTTGCCCAGGTTTTTAGAAACGCCCTCGAACGCGGCGAATTTAGTCTGGGGCTCAGCTCTATTCTCGCTGGCTGCTTCGGCGTCCTCGTTGGGCTGGTGCTAAGCTTCAAGCCGACAGGCTTTAATAACTTGCTAGGCGACCTGACGTTCGGCGCGGCCTCAATGATGGTGCTGTGGTTCGTCCTCGTCATTGTCGCCATCATGCTGGATTCCCAGATCTCCATCGTCCTCTTCGTCCTTGGCACTCTGACAATGGGCAATATAGGCGCCTTCATTGGATGTTGCTACAGCGCCGCTATTTCGTTTGCCGAGCGACATCAGTAAATCACCTTGAGCGACCAGAATTTCGGATTACAAACTCTCAAACAAAGCATTGGAAAAAGTATGAACAAAACTGTACATCCTGCTGTTACTAATACCCACACCCAAGCCGCCAGCAGCCTGACACATCGATCCAATCCAAGATGGGAAGCAGTCGCTGAGCTTCTGGCGGCGGGCACTACCGTCGCAGTCACTGTCAGTATCATTAGGTTAAATGTTCGGCTCCAGGGGCTGCACGGATATCTTCCCGGCTCGCAGTTGCCGCGCCACGAACGCAGTGTGGATCTCACCGGACAGCAAATCGGAGTCAAAATAATTGAATGCGATCCAAATTCACGCCACTCTGAGCTGGTCGTAAGCCGCTTGGCCGCGCCGACGGATGAGCGCAATCGTCTTGTCTAATCGCTAAGGGTAGGCGAGGAGGCGCGAGGGCAAGTGGTGTCGGTGGTCAACGGACTTGGCTACTTCGTCAGCCTGGGCGCCTTGGACGCTTTGCTGCACTGCAATCAAACTCCTGTCGGAAACGGTCCGAACGCTAAGGCCCAGTTCGTCAGTGTCGGTGAGAGTGTTACAGCTCGGATAAGCTCGATCGACAGGACGAACGGCAGAGTCAGCCTGACCATGCGCGCTGCAAGCAGCGGATCACGAAGCTTCGAAGACCGTGTTGCACCAGCGAAAAGCTCGCAACAAAATTCGTGTAAAACCATCGAAACGCGGAACAAGCCCACTGTAATCCGTAAGTTACTGCAACCAGCGCCGGTTTCCGCTAAACAGGCAAAAACCCATTCAAAGTCTTGTAGAAGCAAGGCTTGCGGATCTAAATCGCATCCGATCACGTTCAAAGTTTTGCTGACCTCGCGGCCCATCTTGAGATGCGCGCCTCCAGCTAGCATGGAATACCCTATTGCTTGAGGCGACCCCATAAATTTTGCAAGCGTCGGCTCTGTTTAGCTCCGAGCCGGCGCTCAATCCGCCTATCCGCACCAGGCGGCTATGACATGCTTAGAACAGCCCTGTCAAAGATTACAAACACCCGAATGAACTAGAGATCGGGTGGGAGTCAAAGATTGCAATGCGCAACTTGAACATTCCACACATTCCTTTTAAGAAAAGCAACAAAATGAAAACATCATTCGAACTCCTAATCCTTTCCAGCGCTGCCAGCAGCAGCGATCAAACTCAAACGGCATCCGTTGCCGATAGCACCATTGCTTTGGCAGCAACGGGTGCCACTTCCTGTGGTGCCCGCCAGGGTGCCAAGTGGCAAGAGTGTGAGGCAGCTCTCAAGACGATGGCCGCTTCGCTGGGCATACCCTTGCTCGACGAGAATTCACTTAGTGGTCCGACTATGGAGACGATTGGATTGGACGTGGAATGGTCTATTGGCCGAATCGGGAGCGATTCGACAATTCTGATTGCTGGTTCGCCAACGCGAGAGCAGTTAACCGAAGCAGTCGCGACTCTGAAGCTGTATGGTCTCGACGTGATTATCGTTGTCGACGCGCTCAAGGATCTGCCGGGACTGCTCGAAACGCTTGTCCATCTCAATGAGCAGGCGGTACAGATGGTCGCCACAGGCGCCGTGAAGATGTTGGTCACAGGCGATCACTTAATGAAATATCGTTTTCCGAAGGCTGACTCCACGACCACGATCGCAGTGTTCGCCGACATTGATACCGAGGATCCGCTCGTGTTGACGATGGTGCGCGGCGTTAATCCATTCAAGGGCATGGAGAGTTTTCCGGGCGGCTTCCTCAATGTTCAGCTCGAGAGCCTGGCGGAGTGCGCAGCTCGCGAGTTGACGGAAGAGTGTTTCGTCAACCCCTATAAAACCGGTGACCACGATCGATTCACCTTCCACGTTGAGGCGAACGACATGGAGTTGATTGACGTGCGATCCGACCCTGATCGCGATGAACGTGGTCACGTCGTCGATCATGGCTACGCCTGGTTCATCCCTAAAGATAAGCAGGCAGACGTGCTCAGCAAGCTCAATGCCGGCGATGATGCCCAGGCTGGTTCCGCCCGTTTCGTTCGCGTAAGCGAGCTCATGGGTCGCGACCTGGCTTTCGACCACAAAAAACTGTTCGTGGCCGCTATCAAACGACTCAAAGAATCGCAGTAATCGCTTCCCGGTTCGCATGCGGTGCCGCACGTCGTCGTGCGAGCAGCTCCTAAACTAGAAAGCAGTTTTCGATGCTGGCCGGGCGGATTACCACGTCCTGCTGGTACCGAATACAGTACCAGTACTTACCATTGACTGTGAAGGTCTGACTATGGACAAGACATTTGCGCGCAGCCTGATCCACAATGCGCTGACCACCAAGTTTCCTTTTCTTTTAACCCATGCTTTGAAGAACTTCCATGTGATTGGATTTAACTCAATCCTTCTGGCGAAGTCGGAAGACCTCGTTCTGCGACTCTATGTCTGCAAGCCGGGTGAATCGCACCTAGCGAACAGTCTGGACCAGAACGACAACACTCTGATGATTCACAATCATCGGTTTTTCTTCCAAAGCGAAGTTTTGCTGGGCTGGATGGCCAATCTTTTGTACACGGAAGCAGCCCAGGCGACCGAGGCCGGACAATGGTTCAAATACGGCTATTCATCAGCGCTCATGAGCGTTGATCGGCAAATGCATTTGGTGCCGGAAGGCAAGGTGCATCTATCGCTGGATGCAGTGCAAAATGTGGGCGAAGGCGACTTCTACGAGATGCAGCCGGCGCAATTGCACAAGATCTTAGTTCCCAACGACCGTATGGTCGTCATGCTGTTCTGGGAGCATACAAAAGTGCAGATCGAGCAGAAACTGTACAGTCGATACGCGCTGCCGGAAAGCCCCAGCACAGGCGGCATGAATCAGCGTTTTTCCGACCATGAACTGCACGAGACTCTCAATCAAGTGCTGGAAGCGCTGTAAGAGCGTAGGACTACCAAGTTTGGCCCAATTTCAGTCCAGCTTCCAAGCGGCATGATTTTAATGATTTAGTCTTCGTCCGTCCGCTGATGAAGACAGCTGTGGTCGACCACGTCGGTCTGCCACGTCTTACAAAAAAACTCGAAAATTCAAGGTTAGTTCACTATGAATAAGACTCCGGATCAGATGGACATCAACGAGCTTTTCGCCTGGTTTAGCGAGCGCCTGAAGGCGCTTCGTACACAGCTGGTAGTTGTTGGTGACTTCGGCGAAGACCTGGACGACGAGGACACACTGTTGCTGCACGATGGCGAGCGGCGCAAGCGCGAAATTGCTTTCTTGCATACACACGGATCTCGCCGGCACGACCTGTTTGAGCTGAAGGCCGTAGTTGCCAATCTCGCGCCACCTCTCGAGCGTGCTCGCCTGGCCAAAGGCACTCTCCAGCAGATAGGACAACCCGACGTCCCTGTAGGTTTTGGTACCGACTGCGGCAACCCCGTTGGCGAAAAGTTGAAGAAACTTCAAAACGTTCCGTACATGGCGCAAGCAAGCGAAGTGGAGGACGGGGCAGCGCTCCTTCTTCGCACGCTGGCAGAGGCCGACGATCAGAGCATTACACTCGTTTTGATTTCAGGCTTAACCGATATAGCGGCCCTATTGAGGGAGCATGCCGACCTGGTCATACAAAAAGTGCGCTCGGTCGCCATCATGGGAGGTGTCATGCTGGTGCAAGGAACCGATGATATCTTGATCAATGTCGAAGGTTTCTTCGAGCCGGATGACGCCGCCAACAACAAGTTCGACTTGGAGTCAGCGAAGTTCGTCTATCGTCGTCTACAGGAACTGGCAATCCCGATGGTTATCCTCACTCGTTTTGCCGCAGGTGCCTGTCAGGTTCCACGCAGTTTTTACGATGATCTCGCGATCACTGGTCACCCAGTCGGCGTGAAACTGCGACGGTCACAACAGGCCTCCATCGAATCGCTTTGGAAGCGCGCCAACATGGAAGCCGACGATCCGAATCGCGAGAAACTTCCAGCCCGCTGCGATAAGACCTGGTTCTGCGCTGCTTTCCTTGGAGGGAAGGGGCAGGGCCGAACTGGAGAAGACAGCATCTGGGATCTGGTCGTGAAGTTCAATCTCTACGATCCGATGACGCTTATAGCTGCTGTGCCCGAACTTCGCAAGCAGTTCTTCGATCCGACGGTGGTCAAGATCGGCGAAACGGAGCACCTGATTATCGGCGTAAGCAAGACGAAGCATTCAGTGACAGACTCCCATGGTCTGGCTGAATACATGACCAATCGCTGCCTTGAATCACTCCAGCTCAGCCTGGACGAAGAGATTCACCAGAAGACCGCTGACATATCGGTCAAATCGAAACTTGCGTCGCCTCTGACTCGCCCGTCTCGCTAGGTGATGGCGCATGACTGAGGCGTCCTAACTAAATCGCGCCACCTGATAGATTTTGTCCGCTTTTTAGGTGAAGCGAGCTTAGTCGGCGGAGTAGATTCATTCCACTCCGCCGACAGCCTTATAGCTTGACTCCATATAAATTAAAAGGGTTTTGTTGCGCGAAACTACCCTGGATCAAGATAGTCGATGAAGCACTGCCTAGGGCACCAGCAACTGCCACACAACTCTGTAGCCACCGGAGCGTCCGCTGGCTTAGGGCGCATTTTGGTAATATTATAGGTTATAGCACAGATACCCCAAAAAGCAAAAGTCCTCGTTCGATTGATATTTCTTTCCGCTGTGCGACAGGCGTTTTGTACACCTGGACTTTGGTGCGATGTTCGTTTGGTATTGAAGAAACCTTTCGGGAGGTTGCTTGAGGTCGAAACTGAACCGTTGTTTTGCCCCTCTGGTATTGCCTGAGGGCGTCACGCATGAACAGCCGTGAGCAGCACCTGGAGAAAGCCCAGGTGCTGCTCGCGACTCAAGGGAAGGGTGTCTTGCTGAGTCTTGCTGAGTCAAACAAGTCCAGCAAGCCATCTTGCCCTGGATAGCTACGTTCAAAAGACGTCGTTGAAGCTGCCCTTCCAGACGACTTGGTGTTAGCCGCGTATGTCCTTCAACTCGCCCTGGGTGAACTCGCGGCGGATGTACTCCTCCGCGGGCGTGGTGTCGAAGCTCGCGATGAGCCAGGAGATGCCATCCTTGAAACCGATGACGAGCGGATCGTACGGGGGTTGGAACGGAACGATCACTTCCTCGACCGTCCACTCCGGCTCGTTGATGACGTACACTTCCTCGAACGTCTTAGTGACGTCCGCGAGCAGTAGCCGGATCGGCTGCGGAATCGCGCCGGTGAAGTTGGCCGACGCCTTGACCGTCAACGATCTTATGCTATAGCCGCGCTTGGACGTGGCCAAGCTCTGCAGCGTCTGCGTGTCGGCCAGATTCATGTACACGGGGGGGCTGGAGCTGCACGTAGTGCCACTAGAGTCGGCGGTAGCTGAGATTACGCACTGACCCGAGGTCAGGGCGTACATCGCGAACTTGGGCAGACTCACGCCGTTGGTGTCGGCCGGGCGCATCTGTCGCAGGAAGGACATATCGATGCGCGGGAACTTCAGATCGATGTCACGGACCCTCAGCTCGGTCTGCAGCACTTTGATCTTGTCGTTGACCGCGAGGATGGCCTTATCGCGGGCGATCGTGGCCTCGGAGATCCGCATCTGGAGCTCCGAGATCTTGTCATCGCGCCGCTTGTTGATGGAGTTCTTCAGGTGCTCCTCGATAGCGAGCATGTCCTGAACCGCGCGTGCAGCTCGTTGCGAGGTCTCCGAAATCTCGGACTGGAGCAGACCGCAAGCAGCGTCGCAGACTTCCTTGAGCCGCTGGATCTCGGCGAGGTGCTGGGCGATCTCGCCGCGAATCGTATCCTCGGCCCGGGGAGACTGAGGTTTGGAGAAAGTACGGCAAACCTTCTCGAGCTCGGGTAGCTCGGGCTCGAGGACGGCGGTTGCGGAAGCATCTTCGACCGCATGTATTTCTTTCGACGACATGAGAGAACTCTCTTTCTGTGTGGAAGGCTAAGATCCGGTGAATGCGCCAAGGTACTGAAAGACCTCGACGTACGCGAGCTGTCAGTCGGAATCGAAATTCCCTCCTGGAATAGTTTGATTCCCTCCATAAAACGGGTTTTCTCAGGGGTGACGATATCAAAGGCGGTGTCGAGTGGCGTCTCCCCAGTCGAGGTTGATTGCCTTTTCGAGTCCCCAACCCGCGGTCACGTGAATAAGGTGTTCACCATCCTGATAGTCGTAGCGTCGTATCGTTGATCTTAATTACTTTCGCCTTGCAGAGCATGGATGAAAAACCCTCCCTTAAATCGAGTTTTTGTGCCAATAAACGAGATGGATTCTCGCACATGGGTAGCGAGAATCCATCGAAGTCTACTGCGCGCGGCTAACTCGCTCTTGTGAGCGGCGCCGTTAAAGGGTCCATAAGCTCATAGCTGGCATTGCAACTCTGTTCGAGCCGGAAAGACCGTTCAGTGTAGGTACCAGAAGATAAGGAGAGCTCATCTTTAGCGCCCCCTGATTCAGCTCGCTGCGGGCTGACTGGACCGTCGGTTGACCGAGTTGCTCCAGGTCGCGCAATAGGCGCAGAGCCTCCGGTGGAAGGATACTGATCCCTTGCGTGTTGGAGAGTTGGCGGTTCGCGGTCTGATTAGTCTTTCTCATCTGTACTTCCCTTTCCGCTTGTGCCGAGCGGACGCTAGAGGGTCTCACATCATTTTTGTAAATAATGAAGCGAGTCTCGTCTGTCAGCTCTCCAAGAACGATGCGGGTGGCTGACAGGTTCGTGTTGAATGCAGTGATGCACATTTGTGAGCCTCCGATTTGAAGAAGCGCAATAAAGCTTCTTCTTTGGTCAGGGAGATATTGTTTGGCGAAACGGTAACAGACCGACATGTGATATTCGGAACCTCACATGCGAATCTGACTGAAACAGACAACAATTCACAGGGACCGGTCTCGCAAGCTATGCTAGAGTCCCCGCGACCGGAAGTAAATAAGAAATACTACCCGAATTTGTTCGCAAAATACGCACTCTTTGAAGAGCACGTTCTTGCATTCGTGGACCTTGAGGGTCTGCGAAATGCTTGGGGTTGCAGCTTCCCTGGCCACTTGACCATGGGTATACGTCCATAAGGGAGGCGAACTTGCTTTCGCTACAATTTGGACGGAGCTTATGGACTGCCGTGTGGGCGACTCGGGCTTGGATTTTCGGGTCCATGGAAGGGGTAGCCCGAGTGTTTGCTCTGGAGCGCTCTAGGTGCTTTGCGTGTGCTTTTAGTGGTGACCGGAAATATAGGCAGATTGGTTTCGGAGCTCTCCGGGCGGGTGCTATTGGTCTACAAAATTACTCTAATATCATTCAAAGTGTAAGTCCAGAAAAAAAAGAAAAAAAACCTCGATAACTTTCCCCAACCCGTCAAAACTGCTAGCTCGCATAGCCCTTCTGATATTTACTAACACGAATAAATCTTTTCTATGCGGCAATGCGTCCTATCGTCCTGGAGTATTTTGCGCGGGATGCATCGCAGGCAAAATCGATTTGTTTCGAATCGGCGCTATATTAAGGTTCATTCTTTTTCTGAATTACTACCATAGCCGGGGTACCAAAATGGCGGTAGAAAAAGTTGGGTATCAGGAAAGGTGCAGTGAAGAAAACTGGATAATATCAATGTTTTCTCATTGGTTAACTGAGTTTCGCCAGGGATTAATAAATAGCTGTTTTGGGAGTGCTCTTAATCTGGACTTTCAAATATTGCAAAAACTAAGCTCAACCAGTAGTCCAAATAGACAGGTTCGTTGGAGAAGTTTCGCAAAGCAGCAATCCTTGTGATAGTTTAAACCTAGAGAATCCGCGCATCGCTTGCCGCGATTCATCTCGAACTATCGGTCTATCGACGGCACCGAAGTCCATGATCTTCAAGTTTCTGTTTTGAACGAATTCCGCCGGGAAGTTCTGGACCAAGATTGGTTCGTCTTGGTAGATTCCTTCGGCAACGTTGAGGGTCCAGGAGGCTATCCTGCGGAGTTCGTTGACGGTTCCGCGCTCGCGCTGACAAGTTCCAGAACAGCCGACACAAAAAGGAGACCATAAGATGTCGAAGTGGCCTTTCTCTGACTGCCCTCGTGGAGTCGGTGTACCCAACTCGAAGTTCGAGTCCGGGAACGCTTTTGCGGCCGCCATGCGTCGCAGGTTAGTCTATGACTATCGGAGTTATCACAGGACGCTTACTGTGATCTCCAGCAACTGCATGAAGAGTCAGCAGCGTCCGGTCTTGGGTTCCAATGTCGTTCCGGAGAACACTGAGGGGACCGAAGAGGCGGAGTGACAGGTGGTCTCGGTTATGCGACCACAGCTTTTCTAACAAACGCAGAAAACCAATATCCGGCCTTGCGCATGTTGCGCTTGCTGGATGCTCTCGAATGCCAGCATTCAAAGGAGAACCATGAGATGTCAGTTCGATGCCCTCGGAACAAGAACGCTCCACGTACTTGGACTCGAAGAAGTCTTCAACGAACGGTTTTGGAAGGTTTCGAAGTCCAGAATCGTTGCAAACAAGTTTTCCATCAGCCTGCGTTAAACGGCGTACTGCAGGTATCTTGCGTGAGATGGGCGTTGGTTCTGTTCCCGCAACGCTTTTCGCAGATGCCGAGTGCTTCAATGCCTATGAATCTGCGTTGCCACATATAGACGACCGGCAACAAAGGCGAGTCCAACCTCTTTCTTGTTCTCGATGAAGGGGAAGAGTTCGCCGGGTCTTTCCCTTTTCGAGAACGCATTACCAGAGAAAGGCAAGAATATGTTTACGCGCAATTTTACTCGGAGCGCCGTCATTTGCTTGGTTTTCGGTGTTGGGTGCTCTCAAGCAAGACAGTGTGACAGACCAGCCCCAGCCTCTAGTCCATACGCTATCTCTCGAGCGTTTGCTGAGGCGGAACGATACACAGGACGTTCCAAGTGGGTGAGTGAAAACTCTCTCCAGCAAGAGCTGATTGAAGATTTCCTGGGACGCGTTGATGAGGTAAAACAGCTACCCGGGTCTATCCTGGACGCAATTGCTTCGACTGATGTGCGAGCAGTAAACCAGTTTCTCATAGATCGAGGAATGACCAGTCAATTAAGGCCATTCAAACAAGGCTCAGTTGGTGCGGCCGCCGTATTCAACATCCAGCGGAACTGGCGAGCTGTCAAGACCGAGATCAATCTTCCGGGCGAGCCACGCGGCTTCCCTGCGGTGCGGCTCAGCAAAGTCAAGTTCTTCGATGCTCCTAATGGTTCAGAGCCTGTCATCCTCATTTTCAAAGATGACTTAATCAGCGTCTGGGTGACTTCCTGGGACGGTAGTGATTCAGGATTCAAGGCCGTCAAAGCCGCGAAACAACTCACCCCCAGAGACGATTTGACAAACCAGTCATTCAACGGGCTGGTATTGCCAATGGTGGACCTGGTTCGCAGCAATGAGCTTGATTGGTTGATCGGTATGAAGAACGGGCCTTTCGAAGTCGTTCAAGCAATCGCTCAGAGTGTAGTTCAAATCAACGAATTCGGATTTTCGGTCCGGAACGGTTCTGCGTTTGAAGCGGCTCCGTCAGGTGCTGCTCCCAAGGTCTATGTAATGAAGTCTGACTTCTTGCTCTGGGTGACCACAGATGGAGCTGCTTACCCGGTCTTCGCCATCAAGGTAACGAAGGGCGATTGGCAACGTCCTATGTTCGATGATTAACGGAGGCAGACCTGGGCACCCATGGGTGTGGGAACAGTTCTAGTCCGGGATCCTGCGGTAATTGGATCCAAAGGACCTCTTCCGTGCTCCGAGGGACTGCTTCACGCAGGATTACGAGGCTAGACGCATTATCGAGAAGGGCGTGTTGGTCTCCGTCCGGTCGAAACTGATCCGGCGATTGCAACAGTAACCGACCGAGTGAGCCGGATGCGCTAGCCGGCTCACTCGACTCTTTTAAACCAATTGGTGCAAAAACCTATCCTATTCAGCCATGTAGTAAAGAGATGAAACTCGAAACTCGGGT
>CAZISK010000053.1:0-16882 GCA_964541355.1 uncultured Candidatus Obscuribacterales bacterium | reverse complement strand
CCAGTCGAAGTCTATAGGCACGCGCTCGCCTTCATCGTTATAGTCATGAAATATCTCATGATCGGGCCAGAAGGTAACTTTCGTGCCTCTAAATTCGGTGGCACCGATGACTTCCAGACCACCCTCTGCAGTACCTCGGACATAAGCTTGCTTGTGAATCTTCTTGTCGAGATAGACTTCCACTTCAAGGCGCTTTGACAGCGCGTTGACTACGGAGGCACCGACACCATGCAATCCACCGGATACCTTATATCCGCCTTCGCCGCCGAACTTTCCGCCGGCGTGCAGTTTTGTGAATACAGTCTCGACTCCGGTCAAACCACTCTTGGCCACGATTCCAACCGGAATGCCGCGCCCGTTATCCCTGACAGTAATTGAGCTATCACCATTGATCGAAACTTCGATGGTTGTGCAATAGCCAGCCAGCGCCTCATCGACCGAGTTATCGACGATTTCCCAGATCAGGTGATGCAATCCTCTGGGTCCGGTACTACCGATGTACATACCGGGACGTTTGCGAACAGCCTCCAGCCCTTCGAGCACATCGATACTCGACGCCGAATACTCGGCTCCTCCAGGGTTTCCATTTACAGCATTTGATGAATCAGTCATGGTAGTTGAGGAATTTTCCTTGGTCATTGCACCCTCTGACACTGAATAACACGATCTAAGAGTGAGGCCGTTTTCACATCGTTGCCCCAATAGAGCTACAATGGAACGATGGCTTCAAAAGCGGATGAAAGCCATTTGCTTCGTGCCTTTCACGTCTGTCAATTTTAGCATAATCGACCAGCTTAAGCCGCTTGATATGAGGATTTATGGCGATTTAAGAGAGATAACACATGAGAGTTCTCTAGACTTTGTCCCTGGCCTGGTCTGGTTTACAATACACTGATTGTTAGGCGCTTTGTGAAGCTAAATGGCAAGTCATCTTCCAAACATCAACTCTCCCTAGACTTAAGGAACGCAATTCTTGGAAACCTATTTTGAAGCCCAACCATCCCTCGTAAAAGAATCCGCGATAGCCCTGGGCTTTTTCGATGGAGTGCACCCTGGGCATCAAGCCGTCATAGGAAAGGCACGAGAGGAGGCTAACAGGCTCGGAGTGCCGTGCGGAGTGGTGACATTCAAGGATCATCCTCGCACTCTCACCAGAGGGCAGTCGCCGCTTCTCTTAACAATGATCGATCAACGACTTGCCCTGTTCAAACAACTGGGGGTGGACGTTGCTCTTGTACTTTCGTTTACCGAAGAGCTCTGTCAACTCAGTCCCACAGAATATGTAGAGACGGTGCTCGTGGGAGCGATGGGTGCCCGTTCCATTTCGGTGGGACCCAATCACCACTTCGGGCGCGACCGAGAAGGTGACGCCAGTTTGTTAAGTAATCTGGGAAAGAAAAACAATTTCACAGTCCATGTAGCTGAGATGGTGACAATCGAAGGGCACGAAGTATCGAGCTCAGCCATCCGCGAGGCCCTCACCCAGAGCGATCTTGAACGAGCCACACTTTTATTGTCGAGACCGCATGCTCTCTCAGGCGAAGTAACGACCGGCGACCGCCGCGGTCGCACGTTAGGTTTTCCGACCGCCAATCTTTCCATCTACCGCTTCCAACAGATCCCGGCGCGAGGAGTCTACGTCGGAATTGCCAAGCTCGACCAAAGCAAGAAGCCATGCGTCATCAACGTCGGTCTCAGACCTACTTTCCAGGTCAACGGCGAAGGTGGTCCCAATGATGGTCTGGTCGTGGAAGCTCATTTGCTCGACTTTGACCAGGATATCTACGGCAGACATATCGAGATTGAGTTCCTCTCATTCCTTCGAAGCGAACAGAAGTTCGCAGGACCGGATGCACTCAAAGAAGAGATCAATCTAGATATTGCCAAGGCGAGACGATATCTAAATGAGCATGGACACAAGTTCTCCAGCCACAAAAGCGAGCCGGACAAACTGCATGCGTAACCACCGTAATGCTTGTTAAGAAGCTAACCATAAAGAACTTCCGCAACTACAAAGAGGAAGTAGTTTCGTTTTGCCCTGAGCGAAATGTGATCATCGGAGAAAATGCTCAAGGAAAAACCAATCTTCTGGAAGCTATCGAATACGCGTCCAGAGGTCGGTCTTACCGGACACATCAAGAGACGGAGCTAATTTTGCAGGGCGCGCAGGAGACGCTGGTCGAAGTCGAATTTGTCGCTCGCAATTACGATCAGAAGATCACAATCTTCCTCCGGCGCAAAGGCGATGTCGGTCTCAATCAATCAGCTCCACAGAAAACAGAAAAGCTTATCAAGGTCAACGGTGTACCCAAAGGTAATACCAGGGGACTGAAGGGTCACCTTGTCACTGTCGGGTTTAAGAGCCAGGACATGAGCCTGATTAGAGGCGGTCCGAGCGACAGACGAGACTGGCTCGACGAGCTCTCGTCCACATTGTATACAGGTTTCAGAACTAATTTGAACCGCTACGAAAAGGCCGTGACCCAGCGCAATCGGCTGCTTAAGATGTTCTTCGAGAAGGGCAGACTGACAGGCAGCGATATAGATCAACTCAAAATTTGGGATCAACAGCTCGCTGCGATGGGAGCAACTATCATTAAACAGCGCATCAAATGCTTGAAACAAGCGCTTCCGATAGCAGAAGAGTATCAGGAGAAAATATCAGGATCGAGAGAACAACTTTCGGCACACTATCACTTTCACGCCCGCACAAATGAAAGTCAGGAATATGATTCTTCCGAGGTCGAGGAGAATAACAGCTTTCATCACACCGACACCAGCTCGCCAGAAGACCTGGACGAGAGCGAATTGGCCCAAAAGCTTTTGAAACTCTATCAACAGCGCCGTACAGACGAGATCGCCAGACGCCAGACTCTCACCGGGCCGCATCGCGACGATGTGCGATTCACGCTTAACGATAAAGATGCCACCACGTTCGGAAGTCAGGGGCAACAAAGGAGTCTGGTTCTAGCTCTGAAGCTGTCTGAGCTGAAACTCATTTCTGACTTTCTCGAGGAGCCCCCCGTATTGATTCTCGACGACGTCATGGCTGAGCTCGATCTTCGCAGGCAAGGTTTTCTCATGGAGTCGGTTGATCGAGGCATGCAAACGCTCATAACTACAACCCACCTTGATGGCTTTGAAAAGGAATGGCTGGCTGGCGCCACCATAATATCGGTCGTTGAAGGGGCGGTCGAGAAACAGGAAGGTTTGGTACAAGCTATGTCAACGCCAAAATGACAACGGAAATCAGGCGGTAGAAGAGGTTTAAGGTTAGTACCGGGTGAGCCCGGGCACATTAATAATGCTTAATAAGCTTATGTAGTATTGGCGTTGCTACTGATTCTTCAATCACCTCGAACTCGATAGCGGTCATCGATGGTTAATTCAACCGAGCATCTACACGACAATCTGGACCGAAAATACTGCCTGGAGTGCCACCGCAAGTACACCGGCATCATCGCCGCCTGCCCGCACGATAACAGCTTGCTCGTGCCAATGGCCCAGGATCCTCTGCTCGGGACGAAACTGGCGGGTAAATACGAGATCATGGAGCACTTAGGCACAGGCGGGATGGGCGTCGTCTACAAAGGTCGCCAGGACGTCATGGATCGGATTGTTGCCATAAAGATGCTGCAGTCCCATCATGTCGGCGACTCCATGAGCGTCAAACGGTTTCAACAAGAAGGTCGCGCCACTTGTAAGCTCAATCACCCGCATATCATCACGGTTTATGACTTTGGCATCTCTCAACAGACCGGACAACCGTATATCGTCATGGATTACCTTCAGGGCGTGGCTTTGGCCGACGTCATCAAACAGGAAGGTCAGATCAAGGTTGAGCGAGCGCTGAAGATATTCATGCAGGCGACAGAAGCACTTGGTCACGCCCACAAGCAAGGCATTATTCACAGGGATCTGAAGCCGAGCAATATTGTCCTGGTCAGTTATGACGGCGACAAAGACTTCGTCAAGGTGGTCGACTTCGGCGTAGCTCAGATTATGGAAGATGTATCGACATCGGAAAACCAACAGCGACTGACTCAGATGGGCGAGGTGTGCGGCAGTCCGGTATACATGTCGCCGGAACAGTGCCAGGGATATAAGCTCGATCAACGCAGCGACATTTATTCCATGGGCATCGTCATGTACGAAACGCTCACCAACAGACTGCCACTGATTGGCCGCACCATGGTCGAAACCATGCGCAAGCACATAGAAGAACCGCCTCCGACTTTCTCCGAAGCCAGGCCGGACCTCTATATTCCGGAACGGGTCGAGCAAGTAGTACAGAAGGCTCTTGCGAAGAATCCCGAGGAGCGCCATCCGTCGATGGAGCACTTGCTTGACGAACTCGAGCAGGCCATACCAAGACCTGGACGCAGTCAGGTGCTCAGAACAACGCCGACAGAATCGGAAACACAGACCAAGGTCGCTCCGACCGAGATGATTTCATCGTTGCTTTTCAAGCTGACATGGGCGCAGTGGGCATGTGTCCTGGTAGCGGTAGTCACGATTGGAGCGCTCGTTATTGTAGGGCTTTATCACATGGTGTCCGGTGGGACAGCGTCCACCGAGACGATCACGACTCAGCCCGAGACACCGGCAGCAACGCCCAATGTGACACGACCGGTAGCGACAAGTCGGCCGGCTCCTCTGGTTCCAACGACATCGACGGCAACACCATCGGTCGAGCCCAAGACGACAACATCGACAGTGACACCACCAGCAGAGCCGCGCGAGACGGCATCGACACCCGCACCACCGGCGGTGACGCCACCACCTGTAGTACCTATTTCGAGCACGACATCAGCTCCGAACAGCACGACCCAGATCAAGACGACGACTGCAACCACGCAAAGAAAGAACACCGTGCCGAAGACAAGAAAACCAAAGAAAACTGCTGCGCCACCTGTTGCTAAATCCAAAGGCGGCGGCGCGTCGGAATCATTCTGGAAGAGCCTCGTGCAGAAGCGCAGCTACAGAACCGGTCATATGTACGAGTCAAAGTAATTACCTTTCTAGGGCGGCTTCGACGAGTCGCTTGCAACGTTCGCGCTCCACGGCATTCGACCACAAACCATCGACATTTGCAGCAGAACCGATAATCAAAGCTTCGGCGTGCTGAGAGAATAAACCTATGTTCTCACAAGTGATGCCAGATCCGATTAGCACCGGTATATGAACGGTGCTCTTAACCGACTTAACCTCGTCCAGGTCGGCTGATTCTCCCGTATGGGCGCCGGTGACGATCACACCATCAGCTCGGAAATACTCGGCGTTCTTAGCCACTTCGGCAATAGAAAGATCCTGCGTTATCGCATGAGACGAGTGTTTCTTCTTTATGTCAGCAAAAATCTTGACACCGTCGGCATGCAGGTAGTGGCGCCGGCGAATCAAGGTTGGCGCACAAGCTTCGTGATATCCCTCATCTGCGATGTGTGCAAAAACAAAGCCCTCTACCCGAATGAACTCGAGAGAGCAAGCCACCGCGGTGCCGAGCGCTTCCAGATTGGCTCCTGCCAGAATCTGTACTCCGAACGGCATGGCGGTCTCTTTCTTCAAGACCTGACAGATGACTGACATGGCGGCGGTGGTTTCTGGCGCGACGCCGCCTTTCAAGTATGGCGTATCATGAGTGTTCTCGACCATGATCGCATCGAAGCCGGTCTCCTTGTAAATCAGCGCTTCCCGAAAGGCCTTGTCGATGATTCTCGGCATGTCTCCGTCGTAGTATGCCGCGCCTGGCAGTGGCGGTAGATGCACCACCCCGATCATCGAACAAGTCTTGTGAGCAAACATCGACTCTCCTAACTAAGCAAGAAGCACTGCGCGAACCGGGGAAGCCTCCAGCTCTGTAAATTTTATCGGCAATGCGATCAAGAAGTAGTCACCATCTGTAACACCAGTCAGATCTAGATTCTCCAGCCAAACCATCTTGAATTGATCCAGTTTATTATGAGTATCAAGAGTCTTCGAGTCGACATGATCGACAGAGGGGGTATCGAGCCCGATAAGTCGCACTCCCATCTCGTTGAGCTTCTCAACGAGCTCGACAGACAAATATGAATAGTCCTTTTCGAAAATATGATACCGTATCTGGTTACAGGTTTTAAACAATACGCGCGGCGGCAGGTCGTCGTCGCCGGATAATCGTTGACTCAGATGCTCACTGGAAATAGGGCCGGTGAACGGCGCCAGATCGATAACCCGCACCGGACCGACAAAAGCATCAAGCGGTAGATCGGCTGCCATGCCTTCAGGTTCTGCCATATCACCTTTGATATGTATGGGTGAATCGGCATGAGTGCCGACGTGAGGGCTCATGGTCAGGGCGGTCAAATTAACTATGCCGCTGTCACGATAGCTCAACGTGACTGTTCGCGAAAACGGCGTATCTCCCGGAAAACACGCGCTTGTAGACGCGACTGGCTGGGAGATATCTATAATCTTTGTGTATTGAAAAGCGGTTGTACCAGAAGACATAGCGTCTGTAACTCGGTTACCAAAGCCTCCGTAAACATTACAATGACAAGGTCATATTCGCACCAAAGCAAGCGAATTCATTATAAACTTTGAAGTTTACCGGTCGTCCCGACGTTTTGAAACGGCGACTCTTCACAAGTCGAAAGACAGCTACACGGGTGCAACAATGACAACGAAGGTTGGATTCAACATCACCGGGAAGGCGCCCAGCCCGCTAGGGGCCTACTCTCACGCCGTTAGAGCCGGCAATCTGCTCTTCATTGCCGGACAGGGAGCCCGCAACCCCGACACCGGCGAAGAAGAAGGCGTCACCGTCGACCAGGCCGGCAAGATAACTTCGTACGATATCGAGATTCAAACCGAAGCGGTTATCAAGAATTTGAGAGTGGTCCTAGAAGAGGCTGGTCTGAAGATGGAAAGTCTTGTCGATGTCACCGTTTTCCTTTGCGACATGAGCGACTTTGCGAAGTACAACAAGGTTTATTCAAAGCATTTTTCTTTCCAGGATCCACCGGCGCGCACTACGGTACAAGTAGCCGGGCTCCCTGGAAAGAATTTCATCGAGATGAAAGCGACTGCAGTTTATCCAAGCTAACCGATTCCTACGAAACAGCGCGAGGTGAAAAAAATGACCGCCAGCACTAACACCAAAACCATTCAAATAGACAATTTCATCAAAGGTGAATACGTCAAAGGTAAATCTGGAAAGACCTTCGAAACTATAAATCCGGCAACCGGCAAAGTGCTGGGCAATGTCGCATTGGGCACTGCCGATGATATCAACACAGCAGTCGCGGCCGCCAAAGATGCGTTCGAGAAGGGTCCGTGGCCACGCATGTCGATACAAGAAAGAGCCCAGGTGATCAAGCGCATAGGCGATCTGATCCTGGAGCGCAGAGAAGAGCTCGCCCGAGCGGAAACTCTCGACACCGGAAAACCGATTTCGGAAAGCACCAATGGAGATATCCCCAGGGCTGCGCTCAACTTTCACTTCTTCGCGCAGTTTGCAACATCCTACACGGAAGAGTGCTTCGTTCCGTCCATGAGTGAGATGCACGTCGCGGTGAGAGAGCCGCTTGGGGTCTGCGGGTTGATAACGCCGTGGAATCTGCCGCTCTACCTTGCCACCTGGAAAATCGCACCATGCCTGGTGATGGGCAATACCTGCGTGTTAAAACCGGCGGAGTGGACGCCATACACCGCCTATCTCTTCGCGGAAATCGCTCAACAAGCCGGTCTACCGGAAGGAGTGTTCAACGTAGTCAACGGATTCGGGCCCGATGGTGCCGGCGAGGCGCTCACCGCCCATCCTGATGTTCGCTCGATTTCGTTTACCGGAGAGACTTCGACCGGAAAAGCGATCATGGCCAACTCTGCCAGTACGCTCAAGAAGTTGTCGTTCGAACTGGGCGGCAAGGGCGCCAACATCATATTCGACGACGCCAATCTAGACGAAGCAATCGACACGGCAGTGCGGGCGGCGTACCGCAATCAAGGTCAGATTTGTCTCGCTGGTTCCCGCTTGTTCGTGCAAAAAGATGTTTTCCGCAAAGTCGTCGACCGGCTGGTCGACAAAGTAAATGCAATTCGCGTAGGAGACCCGCTCGATCCGAAAACCGAGATGGGCGCAATGATCGGCAAAGAACATATGGAAAAGGTGCTGAGCTACATCGAGATCGGTAAAAAGGAGGGCAAGCTTCTAACCGGTGGAGAACGGCTCAGTCACCTGGGCGACGGCTACTTTATCGCACCGACCGTTTTTGAAGGACTTTCCCCGGAATCAAGACTGTTGAAGGAGGAGATTTTCGGACCGGTACTACCAGTGGTGCCCTTTGCCAATGAGGACGAAGCGATCGCTTTAGCCAACAATACTCCATACGGTCTATCCTCCTCGCTCTGGAGCGAGAACGTCAATCGCTGCCACCGCGTTTCACAGCAGATCAGAGCCGGCATGGTTTGGGTCAACTGCTGGTTTGCTCGCGATCTTCGCACCCCGTTCGGAGGGCAGAAGTCTTCGGGTATCGGTCGCGAAGGCGGACGATACAGCCTGGAGTTTTTCTCGGAAGCAAAAACAATCTCGTACAAATACTCGAAATAAGGCAAATCAATCACGCCATTTAATGCGAAGAAAGGCTGCCTTGGCAGAAAGAAATGTCTTTCTGAAATCGAAATCGCTCGATTCGAAATGGACCGTCTCGAGAAATGTGCATGATTTGTCGCCGAAATAGAACATGCCAAATGCCCTTAGATCGGCATCCCACCAACGATTCTCCATAGTGAGAACGGTTTTGTTTGCAAAAGTCTCGGTGCGCAAATTGACGATGTCGAAGGCGCCGCTGTGTCCATAGAGCTCCTGGGGAATAACGTCCTCCAGGCATTCGATCTCCTCATCGGAGAGCTTATGAGGCTCCATATTCAACAGCGAGCCCAAACCAGCTATTGCCGCATCGCTCATAGGATGCCCCTTGGAATCAAAGATCCAGTGCCCGATTCTCATCGTCTCGTTATCGCCAACCCCATATTCATAGAAGCGATGTGACAATGTCTCCTTGCTGTTTTTCAGCTCGAACTTGGCAGGCAACATCAGGTAAGCAAGCGCACCCTGGTTCGACACAATCATTCGTCCCTTATATTGCGTCAAGGCACGAGGAGCCGAACCTTTCTGGTGCTTGACCTCAAACTCGGACATGGGAGCCTCATTGTCATCCCCGCCCATATCAGGTGGTTTTGGAGGTCTCGGGTTAGCTGCCATGTGGAACTCCTATTTCGATATTCGACATTTGCAACATTGTTTTTGCGCTCACTCCTGTCAGAGCAAATTTCCGTTTCCTTGTATGTAATATAACAGCACACCAGAACGGGGTTGTCAGGATGCATCTTGGATTAAACGGCAAAAAAGCACTTGTACTTGGCGCTTCGCGAGGCATTGGCAAGGCAATTGCTCTGGAGCTCGCTCGCGAAGGGGTCGAACCTGTTTTGTGCGCGCGCCAGGATGCGGCGCTTGAGGCGGCAGCCGACGATATCCGCAAGGAGACAGGCGCTCGCGTTCACTTCAAGAGCTGTGACCTGACCCTGGGCGCCGATCGAGAAAATCTCATCAAGTCGGTACAGGAGCAGGTCGGCGCCGTCGACATTTTAATCCTCAACACCGGCGGTCCAAAGCCCTCTTCCGCACTGGACACAAAGCTTGAGGAGTGGGAAATCGGTTTTCACCAACTATTCCAGATGATTATTCATCTCAATCAGGCGTTCGTCCCGAAGATGGTGGAAAAACGGTGGGGAAGAATTATCTGTGTTACATCTTTGAGCGTGATCGAGCCGATTGCCAATCTGGCCATCTCTAATGCCATGCGCTCCGCGGTGACAGCCATGTTGAAGACTTTATCGGACGAGCTCGCCCCTCATCAAATTACGGTCAACTGCCTGGCGCCCGGTGCAATCGCAACTGAGCGCCTGGAAGAGCTGATGGAGGCCCGCATATCGAAAACCTCGCAGAGCAAAGACGAATACTTAAAACAATATCTGGCCGCAATTCCTATGGCCCGAATGGGAAATCCGGACGAGTTTGCCGCTATGGCAGCCTTCCTGTGCTCGCAGAGAGCCTCATATGTGACCGGGTCAACCATCTCTATAGATGGGGGCAAGCGAAGATCTACCTATTGACATCGCTCATGGTGCTATCATTTTTCCGGTGTTTTTGGTCAAATTAAACGGAACGGCTGCTTGTATCGCTTGAACATTTGTAGCTGGTCAAGATAAGCAGCGATCATCTGGGGGGCAAACGTGAAATTTCTGGTTCTCGGCGCAGGACGCGTAGGCTATGCAGTGGCATTTGATTTAATTCGGAGCCCGCGTGTTGAGAAGGTCATTATCGCCGACCGCGATCTGAAGCGGGTCGAGATGATCAGCAACAGACTTACTGACGAAAAAATTGTGCCGATAGAACTCGATGTCGATAACGAAGACTACGTCGCAGAGTTGATGGACAGCTCCAACGTGACGATAAGCTGCGTGACCTACAACAAAAATTACGATTTAGCCAAAATCGCACTGCAAGCCAAGTCTCACTTCTGCGATCTGGGTGGCAGCGACGCCACGGTCAAGCAGCAATTTCGTCTTCATGAAGTAGCAAGAGATCAGGGTGTGACGATTATCCCCAACCTCGGTCTGGCGCCCGGCATGATCTCGATTCTGGCGCATTGCGCCGCCGAATCGTTCGACGAGCTCTACGAAGTTCGGATGCGAGTAGGCGGACTGCCAATAGAGCCGGAAGGTCTCTTCATGAACTATGCCCTGACCTTCTCGGTCGACGGGCTGATCAACGAGTACGTTGAGGACTGTGCCATCATCCGTGATGGCAAGAACTATACGGTGCCATCCTTATCCGACCTCGAGACAATCGAGTTTCCAAAGCCAATAGGAACTCTCGAAGCCTTTAACACATCCGGCGGAGTATCCACCATGCCGGAATCATATAAAGGAAAGGTCCAGCATCTCGATTACAAAACGATTCGTTATCCGGGACACTGCGAGCAAATTCGTGTCTTGAAAGATCTGGGTCTTATGAGTTCCAGCAAGATCAAGCTGGACAACGGAGACTATGTGGTACCGCGCGATTTGCTTCGCCATCTATTATCGCAACAGCTTTCCGACGATCAACCAGATATGGTGCTAGTACGAGTCACTGTTACTGGTGTCAAAGATAGAAAACCGATTCAACATGTTTGGGACTGTATCGACTACGGCGATCAGGCCAACGGACTCTCAGCAATGGCGAAGATGACCGCCTTCCCTGCATCGATAATCGCCCAGATGATCGCACGTGGAGATATCTCGCAGCCAGGCGTTCTGCGCCAGGAAGATGCGGTGCCGGTGAAGCTGTTCCTGGCAGAACTCGCCGGCCGCGGAATTTCGTTGACTATGGCCGAACGCAGTCCGGTGCACGACGGTACTTGACGCATCAGTCCGGATCGGATTGGCGGCAATTATCTTTAGCAAACTTTGTTTCATGACCTTTGGAATCGTTTCCGCATAAAATCGGCTTGAATTCTGCTCCCCATCCGCATCTATCTGTTTTGATAACTGCGCAGAGGTCTGCAACCGGGCGCAAGCGCCCCGGATACAAAAAAATCCGAAGCGATTTTTGGTGTGTGCTTATGCACAGAGCGGGAAGAGCAGAGTTAACAGGTCTAAAATTTAGATTAGAGACAAGCTTTTCCAGGAACAAAGAAGTAAGAATGGTGGACATAGAACCCATGCGTGTCAATAAAGGGAAGTTGCTTTGACCAGTTCTCCGGATACCTCTACGTCCTCTCAGAACCACACAGACGAAGTCGAGATAGTCAGCGCTTCAATAATTGACGATGCCAATGTGCTGCCTTCCACGACGGAGAGCTTCACCCCACCCTCCCGGGGCGAGATTCTGGCCTGGGCGTCTTATGACATCGCCAACGCGACATACGGCACTGTCGTAGCTACGGCTATATACAACGCATATTTTGTGAAAACTATCTGTGGTACCAAGGACGACGGAATCTCCTCGGTACTTCTGACAATGGTCAACGGCGACGGCACGGTACTTCTGACAACGGTAATCTGCCTGTCGGCCTTGAGTATCGTCGTGACCGCGCCAGTGATAGGCACCATAGCCGATGCGACAGCATCGAAAAAACGGTTGCTGTTGATCTCGACCGCGCTCTGCATCATTTGCACACTCTCGCTGGGATTCATCCAGCCGGGCGGCATTATCTGGGCCATGCTAGCCCTCTATCTCGCCAACTCGTTCTTCGGAACCGGCGAAGATCTTATTGCCGCCTTCCTACCGGAATTGACCACGCAGGAGCATATGGGAAGGATCTCCTCGATCGGCTGGGCGGCAGGTTATGTCGGCAGTCTCATCGCACTCGGTCTATCAGGTCTCTTCATAACATGGGCCCAGCACAACGGCATGATAGAGACGCAATATGTCCCGTACACAATGCTGATTGTCGCTTTCATGTTCGCACTTTTTTCGGTACCGACCTTCGTCTGGCTCAAAGAGCGAGCCAAGCCGGATCCACAAGCAAGAGGCAATTTCATCGCTGTCGGCTTCAAGCGATTGAACCACACCATAAGCCACGCTAGGCACTACCGCGACCTGTTCAACTTCCTGCTCACTCTATTCGTGTATAGCTGCGGCACTACGACGGTGATTCACCTGGCATCTGTGTACGCCCAGAATGTTTTGCAATTCACTGCCAAGGACTCGATTCTCATGATTCTGGTCGTGTCTGTCACAGCCGCGGTAGGTGCCGGCGTCTTCGGCATCATGCAGGATAAAATAGGCTCCATCAAGACTCTGCTGTTCACCCTGGCGATCTGGACGGTAGCAACCATGATAGCCTTCCTGGCTCAGGAGAAATGGCACCTGTGGATTGCCGCCAATATGATCGGCATCGCCATGGGAGCAACCGGATCTGCAGGCAGAGCCCTCGTTGGACAGTTTTCGCCGCCAGGACGTTCTGGAGAATTTCTCGGTTTGTGGGGAGTCGCTCACAAGCTTGCCACCGCCATTGGTGCTTTTACTTTTGGCGCCGTGGTTTATTTGAGCGGCAATAATTACAGACTGGCCCTGCTGTCCTGCGTAATATTCTTCGTTGTCGGCATGCTGCTCTTGCTCAGAGTCAACGAGCAGCGAGGACGGACCGCAGCAGTCCTGGACGCTGATGTTCCGGTTTGATCTCAGAGATTTGACGAATTACCCGGTCGCGATTTCTTTAGCGATCGCACTATCGTCATCGGCATCGCCAGGTTGCGCTCAGTCCGAAGCAAGCGGCGATCCGGCAGCTTTTCCTCAAAGCAGCCAGTACGTCAATCGGCAGACTGGACAGCCAGCGATTCAGCCCAACACCCATCAACTTACCGATCCTCAAAACGGTCAATCTACATTCACAGGCAACTCGCGACAGCTGACCGATCCAAACACCGGTGCCTCTACATTCACAGGTTATACTAGACGACTGACGGATCCTGTCACCGGCGGACCGACGTTTTCCGGTTACACGTTGAAGCTTACAGATCCCGAAACCGGTAGATCAACATTCAAGGGGTATGGACAAGACCCGCTCATGAAAGATCGAACGAGCGCTCCGGATTTTCACTGGACATCCAGTGTGAAAAACGACGGTCGCGCCGGATACAGCGGTTTCGGAAGAGCGCCTCTAGCAACTCCGGATGGTCGCTCCACATTCACAGGCAACAATCGCAGACTCACCGAGCCTTCTGGACGACCAGCATTCACCGGTAACACGCGGCAACTATCATCTCCTGAAAGCAGGCGTGATTTTGTCAACAACTACAAGCCCTTTGCAAAAGACCCGGATCAAAGGGAAGTAATGGATTCTCAGCTGCCCTCAATCGAGGAGATTGATGACTCTATGAGGCAGACAGTCAGTTCTGATCAAGAGCGCTCTGCCCAAGACAACGAAGCTGCTCGGGCGCCGCGATTACCATTGGCTCTACCCGTTGAGAAGCAGCCTGCGGAGAGCGGTTTCTAAATTAATAAGCCTTTTGATCAGGTCGGATATAATCACCTAGCTCGGTACCGTCCTTCGACAACGGCGGTGAGGCGCCATTCCGGCGACTGTTAACTGATCGCGACAAAAATCAATCTCAATTGTGAAGAGAGCAAACCCATGACAGTAGAAGTACAACAAGATCGACTTACTGAATACATCAGCTCGATAAGACCGACTTACGAAGCGAAGCTCAAAGAGCTGGTTGATCTACCCGGTGTGAGCATGGACCCGGGACACGATAAAGAAATAAGGCGCACAGCAGAAGCAGCAGCAGCGCTTCTAAAGAGCCTCGGCGCCACAAGCGAGATTATCGAAACCAAAGGCAAACCGGTTGTAATAGGAGAGTTCAAAGCCGGCGGCAATAACCCGACCGTACTCGTGTACAACCACCTCGACGTACAACCGGCCGACATAACCGAGTGGAATTCGCCCCCCTTTGAAATGAAAATCGAAGGCGATAAGTATTTGGGCCGAGGTACGACGGATGACAAAGGTCCGGCGCTGGCAGTGCTTTACGCTGCAAAATACGCATTCGATCAGAAAATTCCTGTCAACATAAAATTCGTATGGGAATTGGAAGAGGAGATTGGAAGCCCTTCTTTCTACGATTTTCTGAAGGCAAACAAGGACAAGCTCGAGACAGACTCTGTCGTCGTATCCGATACAATCTGGATTTCCAAGGATCAGCCGGCAGTCTCGTTCGGGCTGAGAGGTTTGCAAGCATTTCTCGTGCAGTTAACGACCGGAGGTAAGGACGTACACTCCGGCGAGACCGGAGGCCTTGCCAGGAACCCGATCACGGAGATTGCCGGGTTGATCGCTGAGTGCGTCGATGGAAAGACTGGAAAAGTAAAAATCCCAGGTTTCTACGATAAAGTCCGGGCGGTTGACGTCGACGAACTGGAAGGCTACGTCAAATCCGGCTTTGACATCGAGCATTTTCGAACAGCAAGAGACCTGCACAGCTTAAGAACAAAAGACGTTCGCGATGCCGTAAATCGCGTCTGGACTCAGCCGACCTTCGAAGTCCATGGTATTACGGGTGGTTACAGCGGTCCTGGTGTAAAAACAATCGTGCCGCATAAAGCGGAAGCGAAAATCAGCATGCGGCTCGTCCCGGATCAAGAGCCGGAGGAGATGATCAAGCTTTTCAAAGCCTTTGTCAAAGAGAAGCTTCCCGACGCCGTAGTCGAGGCCAAGTCCGGTCTCAAGCCCTACATCGGACCGAGAGAAGGAAAGTATCCCGATGCTGCACGCAAAGCCTTCCAACTGGCGTTCAACAAAGAAGCCGCTTTTGTCAGAGAAGGTGGCAGCATCGGCGCCGTCGTAACCATGCAAGAGCTGCTGAACGCTCCTATCATGTTCCTCGGTCTTTCACTGCCAGAGCACGGCTACCATGCCATCAACGAGAATTTCGATTGGGGCCAGGCGTCCGCCGGAATCAAACTTTTCGTGCACTACTTTAAACTGGTTTCGGAAATTCAGTGATAAACGAAATAACCTAATCAGTAACCAGGAGCGATTCCGTTTCACCGACCGTAATCGCCTTCCAGGAGCCGGTTATCATCTGTGCATTCATGGCATCGATTTTGTTCTGCTTGTGCATCGAGCTGAGCACATGTCCGTAGCTCCTCAATAATCTGAGCGTATCGGGATGATCTGCTCCAAGCGCTTTCGACTTGATATCGAGCGCACGCTTATACAAAGGCTCCGCCTGTTCGTACTTCCGTTGAACATGGTATAGCGTCGCCAGATTGTGCAGAGCGCATCCAGCTTCGACGCTGCCTGTCTCGTTGACTCTTTCGTAGAACTCAAGGCAATTCTTGGCGTAAGGCTCGGCCCGCTCGTAGTCGCTAACCAGATAGTACAATCGGGCAAGCATATCAGCGCTCTGCGCCACCAGCACGTTGCGCGTACCCAAGATGCTCAACTTGAGCTCATAAGAGCGCTTGTTGAAGGTAATCGCAGCGTCGTAATCCTGCTTGCTATGCGCCAACTGCGCGAGAGTATCGAGAGTGTAAGTCAACTCAACGCTGTTTTCCGCAACAGTCTCGAGCAGTTTGAGCGCTAAATGCCACAGCTTTTCACAGTTAGCCTCATCGTCATCCTGTCGTGCCTTCTCGGCGCTCTGTTTGATGCTCTTCCACAACAAGAGCACTTCGTCGATGGACAACATGACGTTCTTGCGCTCGTTGATATCACGCCAGTCATCCATGCGCTTCTGCTCGAGCTGACGCTCGGTCTTTTGCGCTCTGGCAGTCTCCTTCTCCTCTCGAAGGTGACGAGAGACTGTGCTCGATTGCCAGTCTCGCACCGTCACGACGCGAGTGCTGCTGCTCATCGCTTGCGCATCATCATCGCGACCGAGCATGCGAAGCATGTCGGCATAATTGCTCTTGATTCTAAGAACATCCGGATGGTTGGATCCGAGCCCTTTTTCCTTTCCTTTGAGGGCGCGCTTGTAGTACTTTTCCGCTTCATTGAAGCTTCGACCAGCGTGTTTTAGCAGCGCCAGGTTATTAAAGAACGACGAGATGTTGATTGGATCTTCGTCAAGGACGCTCTCGTGAATGCGAATGAGCTGCTTGCAATAGTTCTCCGCTTCATCCAGCTGCCCCTGATACCACAAACACTCAGCCAGTTTGTCCAGGGTGTAGACAAAGCGATTGTCCGCCTCGCCAAATACATACGCCAGTTCCATAGCCCGGAACAACGAATCTTGCGCATCATGGAACCGCTCTTGAGAAAGCGCCTTTTCGGCATCCTCAATAGTCTCTTCCCAAATAGTGTTTTCCCCAGCTGGTTCCGGGTAACCCATCTCTTACTCCAGGTGTGCGAAT
>CAZISK010000052.1:11312-16916 GCA_964541355.1 uncultured Candidatus Obscuribacterales bacterium | reverse complement strand
GTGTCTACAGCATAGTTGTACTCGAGCTCAACACCTTGTTTGAGTAAGTCGATAATCTCTTTTTCGAATTCCGGAGTCCAAAGATTAGGGTTTTCAATTTTTATCTGGTTAATCAGATCTACGCCGAAGTTAAGATGCATCGACTCATCACGCATAATGTATTGGAACTGCTCGGACGCACCGGTCATCTTATTCTGACGACCGAAGGACAGCATTTGCACAAATCCGACATAGAAGAAGATGCCTTCCATGATGATGTAGTATCCGATCAGATTGCGCAGGAATCGTCTATCGTTGTCTTCAGTACCGGTGACGAAATTCGGGTCGCTCAACTCTCGCGTGAACTGAAGCTCGAAGACATCTTTGGCATGAATGCTTGGAATCTCGCGGTACATGTTGAAGATTTCGCCTTCATCGAGCCCAAGACTTTCTACCACATACTGATAAGCATGCGTATGAACAGCCTCTTCGAACGACTGTCTAAGCAGATACTGGCGGCATTCTGGATTCGTGATATGCCGGTACATGGCAAGAACCAGGTTGTTAGCCACAAGCGAGTCGGCCGTCGAGAAGAATCCAAGATTTCTCTTGATGATAGTGCGTTCGTCTTCTGTTAAACCGTTGGGGTCTTTCCACAGCGCGATATCACGACTCATCGAAATTTCTTGCGGCATCCAGTGGTTGGCGCATGCATCAAGGTACTTCTGCCAGGCCCACTCGTACTTGAATGGAACGAGCTGATTCAGATCGGCTCTGCAATTGATGATGCGCTTATCGTCGACATTGATACGCGAGCTGTTGAAAGCGATCTCTTCAACACCGGTGAAACCAGGTCCGCTGCCTGCCTCAGAAGTTACAACCACGCTTGGTGCAGGGTTGGTAGAGGCGCCAAGCGCCGGAGCTACAGTGACGCTGGAAATCTTATCAGCGCTCTTCGGAGTTGGCATAGGACTGAAATCCATAACGGCTGTGGCAGAGCTATCGACCCCCTTGCTCACACCAGCCGGATTAGCACCTGGGACCGCGCCAGTGGAGCTAGCGCTCGAGGATGCGCCGCCCTTGGTCGCAAAGTCTTCGCGAGTATCATCGGCAGAACTACTATTTGCGTAATCATCAAAACTTAGCATCTTTTTGGTTCTCCAAGAAAAACGTTAGTGGACAAATCGATTTATTGACAGGCTTCGCATTCAGTATCGTTGGGATCGCATACCGCGCCGACCATGGTTACGCTTGTCACCTCCGTCCCGACGTCAAAGCTCTCGGATTGAAACTTCGGCGCAGTGCCTTTCATCGATGTCGATGACGATGCTCCCGATGGAGCGGACTTCTGCTGAACAGCATTGAGTGCACCATCGTGAATCGTCGATTTCTCCGCATAGGTAGCGCTCATGGTGCGCAGGTAATATGTCGTCTTCAGCCCCTTAGTCCATGCCATCTTGTAAAGTTCGTCCAGCTTTCGTCCGCCGGGCTCACTCATGTAGAGGTTGAGACTTTGCGACTGGTCGAGCCATTTTTGCCGACGCGAGCCGCATTCGACTAACCAGCGTGGGTCAACTTCGAATGCCGTTGCATAAACCGCTTTCAGATCTTGAGGGATACGATCGATCGGCATGACGCTTCCATCAAAATACTTGAGGTCGTGAATCATGACTTCATCCCAAAGTCCGCGAGCCTTCAGATCTTTTACAAGATAGCTGTTAAGCACGGTGAACTCGCCGGAGAGATTGGACTTGACGTACAAATTCTGGAATGTCGGCTCGATCGATGGGCTCACGCCGGCGATATTAGCGATGGTGGCAGTCGGTGCAATGGCGAGGCAATTGCTGTTGCGCATGCCATGCATCGCGATACTGTCCCTGACCACTTGCCAGTCCAGCTTCGCAGATCTGTTCACTTCCACCGGCACATTGAATAGCTTGCGGCGGAGCGAATCAAGTTCGTTCAAGCTGTCGAGCGGCAGGATTCCACGATCCCAGAGGGAGCCTTTGAAGGTCGGGTAAGCTCCGCGTTCTTCAGCCAGACGGCTGCTGGCGAGAATCGCAAAATAGCTGACCGCTTCCTGGGTGGTGTCGGCCAATTCAACCGCTTCTTTGGAAGCGTACGGAATGCCCATCATCATAAGCACGTCCTGAAAGCCCATCAAGCCAAGACCGACTGGACGGTGGCGAAGGTTGGAGTTGCGTGCTTTCGGGACGCTGTAATAGTTGATGTCGATGACATTGTCCAGCATGCGCATCGCTCTGGTGCAGGTGGCTTCCAACTTCTTGAGGTCGAGCTTTCCATCTTTCATGTGAGCGACCAGATTGACGGAGCCGAGGTTGCAAACGGCCGTTTCTACTTCGGAGGTATTCAATGTGATTTCGGTGCAGAGGTTGGAGCTGTGCACTACACCCCGGTGCTGTTGCGGGCTTCGCACGTTGCAGGAGTCTTTGAAGGTTATCCAGGGGTGACCCGTTTCGAACAACATGGTGAGCATCTTTCTCCACAGGGAGATTGCGGAGACGCGCTTGAATAGCTTGAGGCTGCCAGCGTCTGCCATCGCTTCGTAGCGCTCGTAGGCTTGCTTGAAATCGGCTCCGTACAGATCATGAAGATCGGGCGTCTCCTCCGGGCTGAAGAGGGTCCACTGTTGATCGTTCATCACACGATGCATGAAGAGATCCGGAATCCAGTTGGCCGTATTCATGTCATGCGTTCTGCGGCGATCGTCGCCGGTGTTCTTTCTGAGCTCGAGGAATTCTTCGATATCGAGATGCCAGGTTTCGAGGTAGCAGCAGACGGCGCCTTTGCGCTTGCCGCCCTGGTTGACCGCTACAGCGGTATCATTGACGACTTTAAGGAAGGGGACCACGCCCTGGCTCTTGCCGTTGGTTCCTCGAATATGCGCGCCAAGCGCTCTCACGGGCGTCCAGTCGTTACCAAGACCGCCGCTGAATTTCGAAAGCAAAGCGTTCTCGCGGATTGCATCATAAATTTGATGCAGATCATCACCAACGGTGGTGAGGAAGCAGGAGGAAAGCTGAGGTCTTCTCGTTCCGGAATTAAACAGCGTAGGAGTCGACGAGACAAAGTCGAAGCTAGAAAGAAGATCGTAGAACTCGATCGCTCTTTGCTCTCTGTCGACCTCTTGCATTGCAAGACCCATTGCTACACGCATCCAGAAAGCCTGAGGCAATTCAATGCGGGTTCCGTCGACATGAAGAAGATAGCGATCGTATAAAGTCTGCAAGCCGAGATACTGGAACTTCAGATCGCGATCTGCTTTGAGCGCAGATCCTATACGGTCGAGATCGTAATCTTGAAGCTTTTCATCAAGAAGCCCGGCTTCCGTGCCTTTCTGCACATAGGTCTTAAAGTACTCACAGTATCGAGCATCCATCTCATCTTGATCGACCTCTTCACCGAGCACTTCGTGACGCACATCGTGCAACAGCAGGCGAGCAGAAACATACGTGTAATCCGGCTCTTGTTCGATCAGCGCGCGGGCGCTGTAAATCAATGACTTCATGACGTCCGTCTGTTTTACGCCATCATAAAGACCGGCAACGGACGATTCGACAATTTTCTCAGGTGAAACAGAACTGTCCAGGCCGGCAGCAGCCAACTGAGCAACGCGATAGAGATGCTTCTTGTCGAGCGGCTTCAATGTTCCATCAGCAGCGGTAACACGCAGATTGGTAACTACCGGGTCCACTTGAGACGCCTGGCGAGAGCGTTCTTGAGCGCGCTCGTTGCGATACAGGACGTAACTTCTCGCCACTTCATGCTCACCATTGCGCATGAGTGCGATTTCGACCTGGTCTTGAATATGTTCTATATGGAATACGCCACCGTCGGGAAGGCGTTGAAGGAGGGTCTCTATGACCTGTTCTGTCAGCTTGCGCACCACTTCGCGAATCTTCGAGCTGTCCTCACCGCCGGCACCTTCCACTGCGAGGAAGGCTTTTGTCATTGCCACGGAGACCTTATGAGGCTGAAAATCAGCAACATTCCCATTCCTTCTTAAGACCTTATATTTGAGGAAACGGCCGTCGTCGCCACCGCCGTCAAAAGTGTGCTGCATTTGGGTGATGGCTAAGGAATCTTGTCTTGCTGTAACTTGACTCATGTGTCCTCCGGAAATCCGATTTAATTTTTTTCGTGGAGCAAACCAAAATCCCCCTGGTCAGCGAAGACCAAGAGGAACAGCCAGCCAACAAAGCAGATCTTTGCTTGCAAGACGAATCCTCCTATATCCTCGAAGAGGTGGCGTCCAATGCGCTCAGGTGGGTAGCCTGACTTCCAGCAATGCTGGTAACAGTTGCGGGACAGCGGTGGACTCTCACCACACTTCCCCCACCAGATTGCCACTATATATAGGGACAATCCCTGCGTTTACTAAGCGCCGAGGTTGGTGACCGTTGCTCCTTATGTAAAAGTCGATAGCAGAAACGTTAACATTCCCACACGAAGCAATGCAAGAACTGCTAGTGGATATAGACTCGGCTCCGTGGCTTGGAACCCCACATATAGTGGCATCTTGATTTCATTGCCCTCTCAAAGTTGTTCGCCCTAAAGTTCTATTCACAGCCGAGTTATAGCCCTGCTACATATACACCAAATAGCACCACATATCTACTAAACCTGTCGTTGCAACGGAACCTACTCGCCACCGCAACTGGTGCTATCTCTCTGAAAGATCTCGTGACGGAACACGAAGATAGAGCCAGTAGATATACAGCAGGCACAAAAGAGTCAACTATGCATGTACACAAGCCCATTCTTTCAACGCACCCGACCGCACTACCACTACCGGTAGCGTTCAACGGGAAGCTTTTGTTTGCAACACAGAAAGTAGCGCCAATCGATATAAAACGCATACGGCATCATCAACTGTATATTCATCAGCAATATCTCCTTAACGTGGTTTCAGCTTGCCACCACTTCTGGTAGCACGTTCTGACGACCTCCTCTCCTTAAAAGGAAGATGATTCCGACTAAGCTAGTCGAACTAAGAGACTCCGACTAAACGGAGTCGAACTAAGATGATTCCGGCTAAACCAAGATTGATTCCGGCTAAACCAAGATTGAATTCCGTGTCAGCGAGTCGAAACTCGCTGACACGGAGGGTTGCTGCTTCCAGAGGGGCAGCTCGAAGCGGCTCTGTCCTACAACTCTCCAAAGGCGCTCTCCGCGCCCTGAGCCCTACAAGTGCAGATTCGGTCGTCAAACACCATACATATGCATAGCATACACTATTGGATTATGCAACAACAATCTTTTTGCACCGACCCAGTCCGCTACGCCGGCAGCCTGGGCGATCTAAGTCGCTGGTTTGAAGACACGACGACCTGCCAAGACGTTGACAACACCCCATAAGACATACTGATTATTCAGCCTTGCTTTTTGCCCCTTTTGAAAAGCAGCTCTTATCCTTGACATCAAATATAAGGACTAATTTTATTTTGACACCATTTTCAGGCGCTTTTGAAAAATAGTCCTTATAGCCTCGAGCGCAAAATGCGCTTGACTAGCCGATGTTAATTGATTGCTGCGCTGCGAGGAGTGAGTTCTCGCAACACCAAGTAGAGAACAGCCGGATGGGTGTGATTGAAAACAGCAGTG
>CAZISK010000052.1:0-11212 GCA_964541355.1 uncultured Candidatus Obscuribacterales bacterium | reverse complement strand
CAGTCAAAAACAGCAGTGCAGTCAAAAACAGCAGTGCAGTCAAAAACAGCAGTGCAGTCAAAAACAGCAGTGCGGTCAAAAACAGCAGTGCAGTCAATCGCTGCCTGGATAAGGCAAAGCATTTCGGACGAAATGGAAAGGGGTCAGAAAGTCATGAGCCCTCACCATATACTTATGTTGATGCAACATCAGCGGTGTATGGGCAAACCGATGAGGATTATTCGTTAGAGGGAATAAACAGCGGCTTCTAAATAAGCGTCAAGGAATATTCCTGATCAGCCATGTTCACCTTTCAACTTGGCCAGGCTTGCCACCACTTTCGGTAGCATTTCACCGGACGGTCCCATCAGTGACACATAAGAAATCTGCGTGACCGGATTCGCTTCTGGATTAACATCAATAATCTTGGCGCCGCGATTGTAGCCTGCCATCGGCAACGAAGCCGCCGGTTGCACCAGCGCCGAGGTACCAACCACAAGAATGACCTGGCTGTATTCGCACTCGGTAACTCCTCTTGTAAATGCTTTCGAAGGCAGCGCCTCTCCGAACCAGACCACCGCTGGTCGAATCATACTGCCGCAATGGCAAGAGGGAGGCTCTTTCAACTCGAAAGGCACATCCTTGGCATCGTGCTGATTGTCAAAACAATGAAAGCGCGTGATGTTGCCATGCAGCTCTACAACGTCTGTCGAACCCGCCTTTTGATGCAACCCGTCAATGTTTTGAGTGACGATCGTCACCTTCGGAACCAAGTTTTCGAGCTCGACAAGGGCATAATGACCTGGATTCGGCTTGGCATCACCAAGAAGCTTGCGCCGGTGGTCGTACCACTTCCACACTAAAGGCGGGTCCTTGAGAAAACCCTCTGGAGTAGCTAGATCTTCTGGATTGAACTCCGCCCAGATACCGGTCTGTGCATCGCGAAAGGTCGGAATGCCGCTCTCTTTGGATACACCCGCCCCAGTCAACACAGTCACCCGCTTCGCCTCCAACAAAGCTTTAGCCGCTTCATCCACCGCTGCTTGTTGAGCATCCAAGCCGTTCTGATGTTTCACATCGTTGCTCCGTTGAACCGCCAATTTGATCTATAAATATACCGCGCCGACGAAATGCGTGATACCAAGCCACCGAAACCAGCATCTGAAGGCACCTGGCAGCCAGAACCAATCACATTCACGTGACGGTCCGGAAGCCACAAACAAGTGATATTGCGATAGAAAATCCTGATTACCATGGTGATTCCACCATGGCCATATCAAAAGGGACACCAATTGTTCACATTTGAAAACTAGTCTGAAACCATATCAAAACAAGCCCCTACGCACCCCGAAGAACAACATATTATGTCATCAGCAACTGTTCCCCCTGGCGGAGCCAACTCTGCAACAGGTGTCCCAACAGACATTTACCAGCGCGTATTGATGCGCAACGTCGAATCCGCGATTGAAGAGATCATTTTGATCGATGAGCCGTCCTCAGCGAGCACACTACTGTCACGTGGCACATCGCACCTTTCTGCGATCAGCAACCTGGAGATCGAAGACGATAACTCAAGCTTGATGCCGATGTTGTACGTCGAAGCGAGAGCGGACTCAGATCCAATCGTTCTTGATGAGGACAGTGTCGCCGCAGGTCTCGAGGACTTCGTCGACCGCAGACCTTCAGTACAGAAGATTACTGGATTCGACGCTATCGGCCTGACCATAGAAGGCGATGAGCTGCCGGAAGATCCAATCGTGCCAAACAGCTTCGATCCCACCACCTTCGATCCTTTCGATCCATGCATAGACGATTTGATGGCACTGGCGCTGGTTTAGAACACCTAGAATTAGAATTTCTATCTATCTGACCTGCTTCACTCTCCAAGCAAGCAAGCTACCTTTGGCAAGAATCGCAAACTGAGCAATCTGAGCCGTTTTGCTACGCCCTTTGTATACCTTCAATTTTCACTGATACTACATCCGGCGCCGCATCGAACTGACCGGTGCTCACGAGTGATGGTGGAACAACGTCAAAATCATAAATCTCGAAGAACAGACTTTCATCGGCGGGCGTGCCGGCATCACACACAACCGGTGTGGTGTTTACAGCATTTCCTGGCGGTGAATTGTTGGTCATTTGAATTCTCTCTAGCCACAGCGAGGCTCAGGTAGCTTGCGATACCGAAGTTCAATCACAGAAACGATCGATGGAATCAGCGCAATGGATGCGTGTGGAGGAACAGGACAAGACCGTGCCTGTCAGTTCGGCCTGGACAGCTGGTTGTGTAATTCAATTTACGGATATTTTGTGACAATATCGAACCAATTGAACACCCTATTTCGCAGAACATTGTTTAGCTGGACATGACCATTCTCCATTCAACTCAAACCGCGTGAACAAGTTCTTTTCGAACCCCGATCTGGGAGTCACCCATTGACGATTACTTTACAGCGACAATTTAAAGTCGTTTTGAAGATTGATGCTTATTTTCTAGCCGAATCGTTCACCCATCAAAACAAAACCTCCTTGAACCTTCTCAATCCAAAGACTAACGACAGAACATGACATGCGTGTGACAAATTTCCAGTGTTTTTTGATCTAGTTGGAAGCGCGCCACTCCGCCTCGAGTATTGCGAACAAGAATGTGTCTCGCCATCTCCCTTTGATGAACATATCCTCAATAAAATGTGCTTCCTTGCGCATCCCGCATTTTTCCAGAACTCTGGCAGAGCCAATGTTTTCCGTATCACATGTGGCGTAAATTCGATGCAGCTTCAAGTCCTCGAAGCCAAACTTCAAAAGGCGCCTGGATGCCTCACTGGTGAGGCCCTGCCCCCATAAGTCTCTATGCAGGACGTAACCGATCATTCCGGTTGCCGCCTCAGCTCCCACGATCTGCATCCCGCAGCCGCCTATTATTTTGTTTAACTCCTTATGAAACATCGCTAACTCAAAGCTACGCCGTGGTCTCATCGAAGAGTGGTCGACCGCGTTGTTGACGAATTCCTTGGTCTCCTTTTCGGAATTCGGTCCCCAGATCATGAATTTCGATACCTCCCTATCCTGAGCGTAGCTGTGTGCATCGCGCCATTCCGAGCGTTTCCAATCACGGAGAACCAAACGATCTGTTTCGAGAGTAAACATGGAGCTTAAAAATGCACCTCTTGTGTCAGTCAAGGGATTACCATCTATGTATACAAATCCTTGAGTCGGCCGCCAGCCGCGGACTAGATTCTACACAAATAAGCATCAGGAGGCTGACCCATGGCCGAAGTAGTCGTCAGGAACAACAACGAGTACAAACAAGAGATCAAAGCCGGTTCGCACTCATACCTCGCCGACATCCCCAAAGAAGAGGGCGGCAGCGGTCTGGGACCATCTCCTCACGAACTGATGCTGAGCGCCCTAGGCGCCTGCACTTCGATGACCGTGAAGATGTACGCCACCCGAAAGGGTTGGCCGCTCACAGAAGTCACCGTAACGCTTACAGAGGAAAAAATTCCCGATCCGGAAAATGAGTCCAGAACGATTCCGAAGATCCTCAGAGATGTCAAACTGATAGGCGATCTGACCGACGAGCAAATCGAATCGCTCAAGGCAATCGCGGACAAATGCCCGATTCACAAGCTTCTGTCCGGTCCCAAGCAGATCGAGACAGCTGTCGCAAAGGGATAAGCAAGGAGCCAGCAATCAATCTGGAGTTAAACGAGTTCGAGTCATTGTTGAAGACTGACACGATTGGTCGGTCTTCGAATAATGAGCTCCACGATCTGATCGACTCTACCAGCACGAGACTGGCAAACTTAGCTAAAGACGGCGCGCCTGAAGGCACTGCAGTCTTCGCACGACAGCAAACCGCCGGTCGTGGTCGGCTTGGTCGGCAGTGGGTATCTCCGCCGAATTCGGGCTTGTATGTCAGCATTCTCTTAAGACCATCGCAGGCCCTGGGCGAATTACCTGTCATTACGCTGGGTATGGGCGTTGCCGCCGCCAAAGCAATTTTCGCGACAACCGGACTTAAGGTGGGCCTCAAGTGGGTCAACGATCTTGTCCTTGACGGCAAAAAGCTGGGAGGCATCCTTGCGGAAATGTTGTCGGGCGACAGGCAAAAGCCGGCCCTCATCGTGGGAATCGGCATCAACACCAGGTTCTCCAGCGAGGAAGTCCCGCCGGAGCTCAAAGAAAAATTGTTGTGGCTCGAGGCCGCTGCCGGTACCCCGGTCGATACCAATCACTTGGCGGCAGAGTTGTGCTTTCAAATCGAGTCGATATACGACTGTATGAAACGCGGCAGCACCGACAAGATCCTCGATGAATGGCGGGCCTTCTCTATCACTCTCGGACAAGAGATTGTCTGTACAACGCCCGTCCGCCAAATCAAAGGCACGGCGATTGATATCACCTCCAGCGGTGCGCTCATTGTTCAGACCAGCACCGGAGTGGAGGAGCTGGTCGGTGGCGAAATTTCAATACGCACCGCCAGCGGTTCATATTGCTAGAGTCCCGCATCGAGCAGGATTGAGGCCGCTTCGCACCAGACATGGCTCGTAAATCACTTCCGCGAACTAACGGTCAGGATAACGACCTCCGGCGGAACGTTCATGCGCAACGGCAGCATGCTGGTACCTACTCCGCTTGTTACGAAGAGAGCGTGGTTGTTTTCAACAACGAGTCCTGATGCATATCTCTTTCCGTACTTCGATGGAACCAACAGCGAGCCAAATAGCGGCAAACGAATCTGACCGCCATGGGTATGCGAAGCGATCGATAGCGGCACGTTTTGCGGCACCAACGGAAAAACATCAGGACTATGCGATAGGACAACTATTGGCATACTGCCATCTTCCGAAGACAAGGTATCTCGAATCTGTTGCTCGTAATCGCCACCATACTTAAGCCCCGCTATCCTGTAGCCTGTGGTTCCGATTGCCACTGTTTCATTTTCCAAAACAGTCAAATCCTGCTGCTCAAAGATTGATCGAACTTTGTCCCGGCCATGCCACCAGTCATGATTTCCAAGCACAACGACAACCTGTGCAGTGGCCTTGAGGTAAGACAATTTTTGTGCAATGAACTCGAATTTGATTGACTTTCCACCAATCACGAAACTTCCGACATGATCACCCAGCGATACGATCAACTGCGGATTCTGCTCGGCGACAACTTTCAAAATATTGTCTATTTTGTGCTCGTTGATAAAAGGGGCGCCGGCATGCAGACAACCGATGATACCAATCTTGATACCGTCCAACTCTGACGGCCATCCTGATAGTCGAACATCTTTCTGCACAAGCTTCAGTTGATTGGGTTCGATGAAGGCTGCGTAAGCCAGCATCGCCAAAAGCGCGGACCAGATAAAATACACGCTCACAGGCAGTGCACTGGAAAGCACCACATACAGTACTGCTGCCAGAGTGACGATACAAAATGTCGAGAAAAACTGATAAATCATTTTGTCAATGCTCGACTGACCGCATGACCACATTTTAGCCCAGTCTTGTTACCGGCACATCTGATCTTTTTGATCTTTTGGCGCGCGGCGGCTGAGCTTGATTGAACGATATCAGGACTATCCGACTTTCTGCAGCGCTTTGGTCAGATTGTTGTACCACTCCTGCACGGTCTTGTTGATATCCCATACGGTATCAGTCTGCAGCGTGTATGGAGTTGCGTACAAACACACGGTTTCACCAAATTCTTTGAAGCTCAGCTTTATGTAATTGAGTGGATAAGGTTTCATCCACCATGGATGCCTGTCTATACCGATGTCTACAATATCTTCCAACGCTATCCGAAAGCTTATCCTCGAGCTTTCATATTCCAGGTGATCGTTGGTAAGACAGAGCAAGCCACGAGATTCGAACAACCAGACAACCCAGTAATTGAAAGATTTGTGATACTCCGGACTCGACACCCAACAGGGAGTCGACAGCATCAGAGCCGGAACCATCTTGTCGCCGTGCTCGCAGATAGTGAGCAGCTGGTGGCTATAATACTCCGCCACTTGCGGACGACCCATTTTCAAGTTTTCCGTGATCAGACAATCGAGGTCGGCGACTACATCAGATGAAGCACCGGAGGAAATCTTTGTTTCCAGCTCTTTCAAGCGCTTGCGATCGCCGGAGAGAAAGCCGCGCGAGATGTAGCGCACGGCGAGAATCACAGCCAGACCGCCGCAAGCACCAAGCAATATCATGCCCAGGATAAAAACGAGATAGTTGCCGGTCAAAAACAACAGCGGCGTACCTAGCATTAGCGACAACGGCGGCAATAGAAAGCCGAAAACAAAACAGCCCAGGAAGAACAGCACTACCGGCCGTGCCTCGAAGAGTCGCTGCTGAAGCGAGGGCTTCTTGGAGATTGAGAAAGTCGCTGGATATAAAGCGCCGTCAGAATCCAAAAGAAATTGCTCTCCGATAGAAATAGTAAGGAAGATCCATTAAACACTATAATCATGCCCTCTCACAGCCAGTGGCTAAACACGGGCAAAACATTCCGCAACGTCGGCGACGCCTATTTCGACTGTTCGAGTTGGTTCGACAGTCGCTGCTCCGAGCTCCTTTTCAGCGTCGGCCAGGCGTCAGAGAACAACAAATGGGCGTACCAATTCTTAAATCTTCCGCCTTCGAAGATGCTGTCCTTCCTGATTCCTTCGAGCCGGCCACATTAAAAACCTTGTTAGACACAAAAGAGTATAGGAAAAACTTGACATCAATGCGAATCAGGCGGGTATGATCGTGAAAACCTATCTTCGAGGATATGTCGATGTCCAAACGGAAAATCTTCAACGTCGCTTACTTCATTGCCTCGATTGCGGTTTTTTCCTGGCTGCTTCGCGACGATCCTCACTGGAGGACGCTTCCGATACTGAGCGTCTTTCTGAGCGGACTGTATGGGTTGCTGGCACTTGTCGCTGTGTTCAAACCCAACGGTTTTTCAGTGTCCCATGAAGTTCTTCCAGAGGACCAACAAAGACGATATCGGCGTTGGGCTCTACTCATCCCAGTCCCTGCCCTAGTGTACATGGCTCTGTACAGCGCATGTGTTCAGTATGCCGGTCAGGCGCCTTGCCTCAACAAGTTCTATGGTCCGATTGCGCAAATTGAGAGGGCGGCTTTTTCGCGCAGCCGAATGCTTGATTTTTATCACAAGACTCATCCCCGCCTGCTCACGGCAGCTTTAAATAGCGAAAACAAGAGTGACTGGGCTAATGCCGAGTCGTACTATCGCGCTGTCACCTCACTGGAGAACCGTCTCTGTCACAAAAGACGACCATCCAGCTACGCAATTCTGGCCTGTCTATACCTACGTATGGGCGACTCGACGAAGGCAGAGAAGTACTTCCTGAAAGCAGAGAAGCTCGCGAACAGACATTGCAAGTATCACAAACACACGTGCAAGCACGGCGAAATCGTCTCAGTTGGACACGCTCTCAAAGAAATGGCGAGCTTTAACTCTGTCGATGTCGCCCTTGACCATCCCTGGCTCAGCCAGTATATTCAACTCAAAGACGCACCAGCAGCGCGGCTTGGCAGAAAGTTCGTGGCACTGGCGGATTTCGATCCAATCAAGCACCAGCACGATCACGCCTGGTGCACTTCCTCACGTTGCTTCAAAAGCGCCTGCGACAAAGAAAACGATCAGTGTAAAGATGACATTTGTGATCATCCTGGTTCGTGCCTCACCCACACTCTTTTCTCAAAGTCTGACCACGATTGCGATAAAGAAGGTTGCAAGGACGAATGCAAAGATCATCAACTCCTGCTTCGCCTTTGTCCTTCGCACATGTGCAATGACAAAGATTGCCGGAATAAGGACCACGATCGCTTAGCTGGTCCCAACTGCAAAGATGAAGACTGCAAAGACAAAGATCACGATCATAAAATGGTCCTTCACCCGCAGCACAACTGCAAAGACGAAGACTGCAACAACAAAGATCATGACCGCAGTCAGGTGCGGTACCCACAGTTCGAAGCGCTTGAACTGACAAGCATTTAGTTGTTTTGCATTGAAGATTGCTTTCCTGCGTAGCAAGCAGCGTTCATCGTCTGCGGCGCAAAAGGGCGTCCATCACAACAAGAGCTCCAAGCGCTGTCAGTCGCGAGATGCGGCAAGCAGCGTTTTTCTTCGAACGAAAGGAAGCCAGGCTCAACTAGTAGCTGAGCAGCGAAAACACCTCAGCATTATCATCGAGCTTGGCGCGACCGCCAAGGAATCCGAGTTCGACAACGAAGCCGTAGCCGACAAGATTGCCGCCTACTTTCTTGATCAACTCGCCGGCACCCTGAGCGGTTCCGCCGGTCGCCAGAAGATCATCAATGACAAGAACTCTCTGTCCCTTGTCGACAGCATCGACATGCATTTCAATCGTGTCAGTGCCATATTCCAACGAGTAGCTTACTCTCTCGACCTTGAAGGGCAACTTGCCTGGCTTTCTAATTGGCACAAAGCCGATTCCGAGAATGTCCGCTATAGCCGGGGCCAGAATGAAGCCTCTTGCTTCAATTCCCGCTACGACATCGGGCTTGAGCCGAGCACCATGTTGCGCAAGGGCATGGAGTGTGAAGTGAAACAGCTCAGATTCCTTCATCAAAGGTGTGATGTCTTTGAAAACAATGCCAGGCTTAGGGAAGTCGGCAATGTCACGAATCTTGCTTTTGAGCCAGTCTTCCTTGTCAAGCTTAAGAGGAAGTTGGTAGTCCGTAATCGGTTGCTTGTCCATCTGAGTTGTCATAGTCTTCTTCCGTTCCTTCCTCAGAGCCGATGGGCTCCTCTTGGGCGCTCTCCCTCACCATGGGAACACCATGTTGGATAAGTCCTAATTGTATATCCTTGACTGGGGTGGAAGCGCACCAACGACGGAATGCTTTTATGTCGTCAAGCGTCGCGGCTAATTGTTGAAATTCGGCACACTCGTCGAACGCCGCGCCGGCATGACCCAGACAATCAAGTTGAATGATGCCGTCTTCGGACAGCCAGTCGATGAGATGCACCTGCTTCAAGACGGTGAGTCCGAGCGCGAGTCCCATTTTGCTAGTCGCCATCAATGCTTCAAGCTTGTCTGCCTCGACACGACCTTCTTTCTGATTGACGGCATAGCGCACCAGCCCATAGAGCCGCTTCAGGAACACAGATGGTTCGTCAATCTCAGACTTGTCGGCACCAACGAGATAAACCTGCTCGCAACCGGTGACCGTGAGTATCTGCTGGAAGATCTCTCTGGATGGTGGAAATTGCCACATCATGAGGTGCTGCGCATTGAACAGCACGGTCCTGTCGACAAATCCATCCTGGGAAGGGCAAGCCTCGGCAAATACAAGCATATCCTGACCAAGCTTGGCCTTGCCTCGCCGGAGCAGCTCTTCGTGATTGTCATTAGCGCGTAAATCGCGCCAAGTATACTTGACGACTGAACTAATCGGATCTCTCGTCGGTAGCGCAATACCATCCACGACGCGAGCCAGTGTGTCCATAACATTCTCTGCCCTTGCTCCGGTTGGCGGAGCGCCCGTCAAAGAGATAGCTTCCGGCACGCCACCGTATGCAGTGCTCGCCGCTGCACTGGACGCGGCTTGCTGATTTTGCAGCTCGGCAAGCTGCTCCAAGCTGGTGATCTCTTTGCCTACATAGAGGTCACGCCAATCATTGACCACCAGTTGCAATCGCTCGCGTCCGTTGAACGAATTGACATCAGCAGTGAAGACGAGGTCGACCGGTCTGCCTACGGATGGAACGCGACCCTGACTGTTCCACATCACACATTCGAATTCTTGACCGTCATCGCTTGTCAGTACGATCCGGTGATGCTTTCCATCCTTACCAAGGAAGCGCACATCCTTTGATACCAATCCTTTCATACAAAAGCGCGGCTTACGATTGCTCATACCAAAAGGAGCCAGGACTCTGAGCTGTCGAGCGAGATTTAGCTCGACAGTCTGTGGCGATACCACTAGATCGACTTCGACAATACCGGTCATGGACTGCCCTATCAGCATCCTGTTGCAGGTGGCGACAAGCGCACGGCAAAGCTCATCAGCTTTTCCATACTCGACGCTGAACCCTGCGGCCATCTTGTGGCCGCCCCAGCGCGTCAATAGATGCTCGTTGGCTTTCAGCACCTCGTACAAATCTATCTGCTCGATACCACGAGCAGAACCACGCACAAGTCCTTCTTCAGCATCAAGCTGGCCAATGAAAACTGGTCGGTGATACTTTTCCACGAGGCGAGAAGCTACTATTCCAACCACGCCGTGATGCCATTCGCGATCGTAGATCGCGATGCATTTTGCGTCATTCCAGTTGCCGCTAATCTGGCGTTGAACGCGGGCGTCCGCTTCCAAAAATATCTTCTCGCACAGCTCTTGCCTGCGCACATTTTCAGTCTGCAGCTCCTTCGCCAGTTCAGTAGCGATTTCGATATCTTCGGTGGTGAGAAGTTCGACAGCCTTGTTGGCGTCGGACAGACGGCCGGCAGCGTTAATCCGCGGCGCGATACCGAAACCGACAAGGTCAGTGTCATTCTGTCCGTTGACCTGGGCGAGCAGCTGCTTGAGACCGATGCGATTCGTCTTGACGAGCTTCTCGAGACCAATCTTTACCAGGTACCTGTTCTCCCTGATGAGCGGGACGAGGTCTGCGATCATGCCCAGCGTAACGAAATCGAGGAGCTCGTCGGCTTTCTCCGGAGTCGATGCGAGCCGAAGAAGCTCCTCGGCAACTTTATACGCTACACCAACGCCCGGCAAATGGTAAAGCGGGTGCTCGGAATCGAGCAGCTTGGGATGCACGATAGCCACCGCTGGCGGTAGCACCTCAGGCATGGTATGGTGATCGAGAACCACTGTATCGACCGAGAGTGACCGGGCAAAGTTGATCTCCGCAAAGTTGGACACGCCACAATCGCAAGTAATAATCAGACGTGTCTTTTTCTTGCTGGCCAGAATGCTGATTGCCTTGAGATTTAATCCGTATCCTTCGGTGACGCGATTAGGGATGTAGTACTCCACCTTGGCGCCGAGCTGCCGCAAGACAGTCAATAAGACCGCTGTGCCCGTAACTCCATCAACATCGTAGTCACCGTATATGGTGATTTGTTGCTGCTCGTCTATAGCCTTCCGAATGCGAGCAACAGCCTTGTCGATATCCGGCAACGAGGACGCTGATGTTGGCTGGTAGGTCGACTCGTCAAGAAACTTGCGTGCATCATCAGCGGACTTAACACCGCGCTTCA
>CAZISK010000051.1:0-16921 GCA_964541355.1 uncultured Candidatus Obscuribacterales bacterium | reverse complement strand
GCCTCTATGAATGAGGGAGCGATCACCTGCTTGCCAGTTCTGTCTATGTATCCCCAACGGGTTCCCACTTTGACGACTGCTAACCCCTGACTAAAGGAGCCGCCAGCGTCAAAACGCGGTGCGATGACGAAATTTCCATCTTTTCCGATGAAACCACACTTCTTTCCATCTGATACCAATGCGACGTTGTCATGAAAACTATTGGCAGTACTGAATCGCAACGGCACTTTTATCGTACCGGACTTGTCGACAAACCCAAATTTTTGATCGGACTCTACACAGGCCAACCCTTCGGAAAAACTCCACGCTCTGTCAAACTTGGCCGGTATTCTAAACTTTCCAGTTCTGTCAATGAATCCCCATTTTCCTCGACTGTTTATGGAGTTGGGCAATTGAACAGCAGCTAGTCCTTCTGAGAATGGCTGTCCGTCTTCAAATTGTCGTTGGATGACAAATCTACCCGTCTTATCGATATAGCCCGCTTTGGTGGGCAAGAGGTTTTGTCCATATTGTGCGAAAGCTTCAGCGACCGCGACTCCGGTAAGCAAGAATGAAACACCGAGAAATACTCGACTAACGACCAGAGTTGCCTCCCACCATTTGTTGTTTCTAAGCCGCTGCATGTTGGAGCGTCCGTGTGAAAGAGTTAGCCTTTAAAGAATTGATTGTGCAACAGTTTGACCGCCTTGTCGGCGTCGGCACCGCTTACCACGAAGCTCAAGGTGATATCAGATGCGCCACCTGAAATCATGATCACGTTGATGTCCTTCAAGCACTCGAATACCTGACCCGCAATACCGCTCTGATCTCGGAAGCGCGTGCCCACGATCGAGACGATGGCTACATCGTGCATGACACGCACGTCGCAGAGCTCGTCCAGGTTTTCGACAATATTGTCGATCTGATCTTTGTTGTCAATCGTGACCGAAACTGAGACTTCCGATGTAGCAATAAGATCGATTGGCGTCCTGTATTTGTCAAAAACAGTAAATATCTTCGCGAGAAAACCATGCGACATCAGCATGTTTAACGAGCTGAAGAATAACGCTGATATGCCTTTCTTGGAAGCGATTGCATAAATTGGTTGTGCAGCATCCGCTCCCGTGATCACCGTACCCTTGGTCTCGGGTCTGAGAGTGTTCAAAATGCGAACCGGGATCTCTTTCTCGACGGCGGGCTTGATTGTGAGCGGGTGAAGCACCTTGGCTCCGAAGTAAGCCAATTCCGATGCAGCTTGAAATGATACCGTGGATAATACCTGCGCATTTGGAACGACGCGAGGATCTGCAGTCATCATTCCGTCGACGTCGGTCCAGATTTGTATTTCCGAGACTTCGCAGGCGACACCGATGATCGCGGCACTGTAATCAGATCCACCACGACCCAATGTTGTCGTGATACCGTTGGAGGTTGAACCGATGAAGCCCTGCGTGACTACGACTCTGTCGTCGGCGAGTTCAGGAAGAATGGAACCTTGCGCTTTTGCTGTCGTAGTTTCCCACAGTGGATTGGCTTTGCCGAAGGCGTTATCGGTGATAAGAAAAGTGCGAGCATCCAACCAGCGAGATTCGATTCCCTTGCGCTCCAGTAGAGTAGCCAGAATCAAGCTGGAGAGTAGTTCTCCGAAGCAGGAGATGGCGTCGAGGGATCGCTTTGTAAGCTCACCTAGATAACTCACTCCCCGAAGAATAATGTCCAACTTATTGAGATGGCTTTCGATGTCCTCGACCAGCTCATCGACGATGGATGATTGTTGGAACAGGCTATAGACGGTATCTTTATGCCGCTCGTGTATCCGATCGAGCATATCGAGCGCCCCGTCCAGATCTCGCTCTTTGGCAAGATGAGCCGCTTCGATCAGCATATCCGTAACACCCGACATGGCGGAGACGACGACGATCGGCGCACCGTCCTGTTTTTTCGTGTTCCTAATGATCTCCGCCACGGATAAGAACCGCTCGGGCGACCCTACGGACGTCCCACCGAATTTCATTACGAACATAACAGATCAGTCTCCCTGCTACTCCAGCTATCGAACGGAGTTTTTTATTTTGGCAAAGCGTCGCACCGGTTCCAGGTTTTTTTAGGGGGCCCAGTGCTGAGGATTGCTCCTGGGATGCAACGAGTTTCCTGCTTGAACAGCGAACGAAGTGAGGCACCGTTCACGAGGAGAACAGCCTTGTTGCTGTCAAGAAGGCGCTGTCGGACAGTCCAATTTTACCTGGAGCCATGCAAAAGCGGTTCTAGTGTTGCGAACAGCAACTGATCGTGAACAACGGTGTTGTGAGATTGAGGGTTTTTGCCCAAGAACGGTACTTGCGCCCACTTGACTAATAGATGATAGAACGACTGCGCTCTTGAACAAGGCAATGCAAATCGCACGAAGGCTTGCTCTTGCAGTTGAACAGCAGAGCTGAAGTTGGCGCGAAAGCGTAGCCTTGAACGAAGTGGGAATCGATTTAACGACGGAAGATTTCGGCGCCGATTGAACGAAGCTTGTCTTCGAGACGATCATAGCCGCGATCGAGATGGCGTAGGCCGGTCACTTCAGTGACGCCTTCGGCTCCCAGACCGGCGATAATCAGTGCTGCGCCGGCGCGCAAATCGCTGCCTTTGACCTCAGCGCCCATCAGCTTATCGACACCTTTCACTACCGCAGCATTGCCTTTAATAACGACGTCCGCACCCATTCTGCGGAGCTCGGCAGCGTGCATGAATCTATTTTCGTAGATCGTCTCTTCGATAATAGAGGTGCCGTCAGCAATCGCGAGTATCGGCATGAAAGGAGCTTGTAGATCAGTCGGGAAACCCGGATATGGAAGCGTGGTCAGATCGGTGGCTTTGAATTTCTTCGTGTCGCATTTGATCTTGATCACATCTGGGGCATAGAGGACTACTTCTGCACCCATCTCTTGAATCTTGTGAATCACGGAATAGAGGTGATGCGCGTTGGCTCCTTCTATCATGATCTCTCCGCCGGTTGCCATGCAAGCCAGCATAAAAGTGCCTACTTCGACGCGATCTGGAATGGTGTCGACTACGGCACCATGCATTTTTTCGAAAGGAACTCCTTCGATGACGATCTGATAGGTGCCGGCGCCTTGAATGTTGCCGCCCATCTCATTGACGCATTGCGCAAGATTGAGAATCTCTGGGTCTTGCGCTGCATTTTCGATAATCGTGGTGCCTTCAGCACAAACGGCGGCAAGCATGATATTTTCTGTCGCGCCGTTGGATGGACGCTCGAGGTAAACCCTTCCGCCGACCAACTGCTTCGCGCTGGCGGTGACATAGCCGTGATCGATGCGAACGTCGCAACCAAGCACTTTTAGACCGCGCTCATGCAAGTCGATCTTGCGCTCGCCGATAGCACATCCGCCCGGCAGTGAAACTTTCGCTTCACGGAATCGAGCCAGGAGTGGACCAAGCACGACGAATGAAGCTCTGAGATGACTGACTAATTCGTAGGGCGCTTCCCAATCATTGACGTCTTTGGCATCGATGGCGACTTGATCATTGTCGACCGTGACCTTCGCGCCAAGGTGCCTGAGCACTTGCGCCATCATGTGCACATCGGTGAGATTGGGCACATTGCGTAGAACTGTCGTCTCTCTCGAAAGAAGTGCTGCTGCCATCATTTTGAGAACGGCATTCTTAGCGCCGCCAACTCGAACCGAGCCACGCAGCTCTCGTCCTCCCCGAACAATAATTCTCGACTCGTCTTCCGGATTGTTCGGCACGGTTGGTGGATCCATTCGGGTTGTTTTTGATTGCATTGGTTACCGCCCCTGGTGTTGAATAGCAACTTCGTAGCATATTCCGAGTCAAGCTCGTTAGAGAGAGTGAATAGTAAGTGAGTCGGACCGATATGGCATCGCGCCTTCGTGTATATTTATTCGGTCCGCGTCTGCTGTCACTCTGCCGAGTTGCGCCGCAGCGCGCCACATTACTAACTGTACACTCTTCAAGTAAACGCTATGTTAAGCAGATAATATCGTCATTTTCGCTTATGATGCTTCCATTGCTGGAATCAATCAAACTGACGTAAATTATTCCCTGAAAAAGGGTAGGTTCAGAAGATGTTAAACTGTCGTAAAACTTGGCTGTCAAGGCTTTCGTATATGTCGAATATAGCTGCCCGGATGACATTAGTTATTCTTTTTGTTGCAACCACCGGCGGTTGTGCAATGTCCGAAGAGATTCGACGGATAGAAGAAATGAAGAAGATCAATCAGCGCCGAGAGCAGCAAATGACGACCGATTTATCAGGACAGCAGATCTTTATCAGGAGCTGCAATTCCTGTCACCCTGGTGCTAAAGTCGGGATGGGGCCTGCGTTAGACAAGATTCAAGAACATTTCCCGACGGACGATAAATTGAAAAAATTCATCAGAACCGGGGTTGGATCAATGCCTCCGCAACCAAAGACAATTCTCAACGATCAGGAGCTCGACAATCTGGTTACATATCTGCGCGCCTTGAAAGTTGACGATAAGTAAGTCCAGTCCTCTGTCGATCAAAATCGATTGATGTAAGACTGCGCCGCGACGCTATGGCGTCAATAAATAGAAGAACCAGAGAATAAGTACGATTACTATTACGACGAGCATGAGCCGCGACACGAGAGCAGGGCTTTTCATCATTACTGCCTGTATCGGACAGTATTTGAGAAAGGACTTTATGACATGCTCTCGCTCCGCCAGATAAATAGAGAGAATCGGCATTGGCCAAATGCGCTTGCTGCCTGGTTTTGGTCGATACAAAACCAGTATCAGCTCTGGGCTCAGATAAACCCGTGAAACCTGATCCCAATTTACAGTTTTTCTCTGGATCCAATACGGTCCCCGATACTTTATTCCTCTTGCACTGATTTGCAAGCTGGACGGCGCCATATAAGGACGTGCGCCTATCAAAATCGCGACGAGTGCGACAGTGACGAAAAATCCTTCTATGTTGAAGAAAAGCTTCCAATTCTTCATCATAAAAAGCGGTGTCCAGCAGAATTTAGCCAGTCCCAGGTAGGCCGATGCGAGCAGCAAGCAAAAAATCAACTCGGACGGCTCTTTTCCCTCGACAAAGTTGTCCTGGGATTCGTTTTCTTGGTCTAAATCTGTGTTTTTAGGCACTCGAGCTCCGGGGCTCAAAACAAATAGTACATTCCCAGAGTAACGGATACTCTAATGGGCTTTCAATAGTAATTTGTCTATAACTAGTCCAGACCAAACAACTCTTCCCGGGCTTTTCGCCCACGGGTCTGGGTTGTTGCCGTTGTGCCCTCACCGACAAGATGGCGGGGCGACACGGCGGCGTAAAACTCGGCGTCGAACGACCTCGCGCGAACCACCACAGGCATCGGCACGGCGTAACCCAGGACCAGCGCCTGCTGTTTTGGATCCAGCTGGGCAAGGACCGTCCTCAGCGTCTGGCTCCCTGACACTCCTGTGAATACGGCATCGATATCCTTGTCGTCATTGAGCAGGGCCGTGACGCGTGTGCCGATTTGACTGAGCACCTCGGGATCGATTCCACTCGGCCTCTGGTCTACGATCAATAGCGTCACGAAATACTTGCGCATCTCACGAGCGATAATACCGAATATGGTTTGCTTTGCTACCTGAGGCGACAGAAACTTATGAGCCTCCTCGATAACGATCATGAGCTTGCGAGGTGCTTCGACATTCTCCGGATTGGCGATGTACTTTTCCGATCGACGGACATACTCGGCATGAATTCTGCGAGTAATGACGTTAGTCGCGAGCATATACGAAAGCAGGTTGTTCTGCCGCCCGAACTCAAGAACGACATGCTTGCCGGCTTGAATATTCGCGATTATTTCGGATATGTAGTCGTTGCTGACGCGTGGTTTCAAATACGGTGTCTTCTGGACGACGGTGTTCAATCTGCGTTGCAAGGTTTTGAGCGCGGTCGGATGTCCTTTAAAGTTCTGGGTGAATTCTTCGATCTCCTCGCCCGACATATCCAGAAGAGTGCTGATCCAGTCCTGACCGAGCTTCTCTTTGGCGATGTAAGCGTTTTCGAGAGTGGCTTCCGAGAGAGCAAGCTCTACCTTTAATAGATCGAGATCTTCAATCTCGATCTGGTTGTAACCGATGTAGAGCTCGTGGGCATCTGGGATACCGCGAGCTTTGGATGATTCCGAATCGAGGCTGAACACTACGACTTTGTGCCCGAAGAGCTGCTTCAGACCTTTGACGCGCGGTGCCGCTTTGCTCTCCGACATGGCCTGCCAGCCGTACTCGTTGTGCATGTCGAAAACAAGTACGGAAGCGACATCTCGATGAATGATACCACTCAAAAATATGCGGGTGAGGAACGATTTGCCGGTGCCCGATTTGCCGAAGATACCGTTGGAACGCTCGATGAATCTGGCCAGGTCCACACAAACAGGCGTCTCCATATTGAGAGGCTTACCGATGTTGAAGTAGAAGTTGTCCGAAATCCGCTCGTTCTCCTCGCCGAAGACCATGGCGAAATCAGAGCTCGTGGCCTCGAAGACAGGAGAAAAGTGGTGCGGAATCGTCTTGACCGGCAATAGCTCATGTTCGCCGGCTCGCTCCATCATCAGCATGGGCTGTACCTTTACGGTACCGAAGGTGGCGCCTCCCGACAAAACCGAGAGGAGAAAATCGTCATCGGAAGGAGGATTTAGCAAAATCGACTGGTTGGCGGCTGATAACGTCACGTCGGTCAGCATCGAAAAAAACCGCGATTGCTGCCCCTCCACCACCACGAATCTGCCCACTCTCAGATCCTCCACGCTATGCGCAGGGTCGAGCCTCATCTCCAATCCCTGAGAAAGCGAGCCTTGCGTGATTATTCCCAATTTCGTAGCGCGAGGTCGAGCCAATTCCAGTCCTCTAAAGCGAAGCCCAGGACGGGAATCGTCGGCTCCAGCTCAATATGATGGCTGCGTTGGAGTAATCAACGCCTAATGTAGTGTACTGAAAAAGACCGCTTTTTGTTTAAACCAATACTGCTGTTTCAAACAGAAAAGCCTATATGTTGTGCAAACTGCTTGACTGCGTCATCGCGCTCGTCACCGGAAAAGTCTTTCTGGCTTACGATTGCAGCTTCGTCTTCCCCATTGTACTCGGTCAGCTTGTAGCTGGTGGGGGGAGTCAAGCTGCGCTCCAGGCGGTAAAGATTGCCGTTCGGTCCGGTGGCGCCAACCACACCCCAGACTCCGTCCAGCGATTTGACGATGTCCTCGATGGTGTGCGGCCATTGAGCTCTGGTTATAAACATTACTATTCCTCTCTCAATGCCAAGCTCCGCTTCCGCAAGCGCAATGCTCAATCCCTGAGTTGGCTCAGGGATGCTACTTCAAAGGTGGTAATTATGTCCGGAGAGGGACTTGAACCCTCACGGCTAAGCCACACGCCCCTCAAACGTGCGCGTCTACCAGTTCCGCCATCCGGACCAGCGTCTAGGGGGGCCATTGCCAATAGAAGGGAATTTATGGCAATCGTCGAGGCGATCAGTCACAATCGAACTTGCCTCGAATCTAGACTCTTAGTTTAGCAAAAAACGCCAAGTCTCTGTCAACTCCGCAGTCCATCGCAACGACGAGGACACATTATCGGCGAGGTGCTATAACTAGAGTATGGCGAATGCCGCTCAACATCACGTTTTAGAGTGATTGCAATTCAAAAAATTTATCTTGGAAGCATATAAGGTCAAGCATTCTTGGGAATAAACTAGCTGAAGAGAGTATTTAGGTTTGTAACGTAAAATGATTTGAAAGTCAGTTGGTGAGCCAGCGATATGAGGATATCGGTAAGCACGAAGCTATGATTGAGATGCATGTCAAAGGGATCGCTCTGGATGCTCGGAACGGGCATCCAATTGTCGTTCTGAATGACAGCACCGAAAGGCGTGCACTACCTATATGGATCGGCGTAGCGGAGGCTCAAGCGATCAGTAAAGCGCTTGACAATCACAAGCCTGAGCGTCCAATGACTCACGACTTGCTGCTTAACGTCATCGTTGCCCTCGGCTATAAGATAGATCGGATCGAGATCAACGAGCTGTCGGCCAATACGTACTTTGCCACCATTCGCCTTGTCTTGGATGACAAGCGGCTTGATGGTGCCAAAGCGATTGATTCTCGCCCATCCGATGCAATCGCGCTCGCGCTGAGAGCCAAGGCGCCTATCTTTGTCTCGGCTCAGGTCGTGGCAGATGGGACCATCCCAGCCGATCTGGAGCGCGATGAGGAGGAGACGAAGGAGTTCAAGAAGTTCATCGACAATCTCAAAGCCTCCGACTTCAAAAAACCGGGCAGCAACGATTAGCGACGCGGTCTAGCTCTGGGTTTTCTTTTGTTTTGCCAGGGCTGATTTGAGTGCTGCTTCAAGAGTCACGATTTTTGCTTCAAGCTGCTTCTCTTTATCAGACTGAATTTCCTTGGCTAGCTTGTCGTCCTGCTTTTGCCACTCGATCTGCTTCTGTTCCGAAATCTTGTCTTTCAGCTTCATCGTGCCGGCACCACCGATATAGGCAGCCATCAAGCCGATTGCGAAGGCGCCAAAAGTGATACCACCCAGCGCAAGCGCCATCTGCGCTCCGAACAAGCTGATGGTAACCTGGGCGCCATTCTGTATCGAGATGATCGCAACCAATATACCGAGTGCGGCGGAGACTAGTAGAAAAATATTGCGTTGCACGATGTTGCACCTCTAATCTCGAAGCGAATCCACTAGATGCTGATAGCCAGCTGGTAGCGGCGCTGAAAACTCTAGAGAAATGCCGGTCTTGGGATGGACGAACGACAGTCTAGCAGCGTGAAGTGCATGACCCTCAAGTCCAAGCTTGTTGCGTGCTTTCTCAGAGCCCGTCGATTTGCGATTATAAACGAGATCCCCGACAACGGGATAGCCCATATGTGCCATGTGGACTCGTATCTGGTGTGTGCGTCCGGTCTCCAGTCGCAGTTCGAGGAGGGTGAAGTTTCGGTAACGTTCGATAACCTCGAAATGAGTAACTGCTGTTCTGCCGTCGTCGACTATAGCCATCTCTTTTCGCCTGGTCGGGTGCCTGCCTATCGGTTTCGATATGGTGCCGCGATCATTCTGGACCAGACCTTCTACCAGCGCTCTATAGACGCGCTTAACCGTGCGAAGAGCGAGTTGGTTAGCGAGCTCGCGATGCGTGAAGTCTTCTTTAGCTACGACCAACAAGCCGGATGTATCCTTGTCGAGACGATGAACTATGCCTGGGCGCTCTACCCCCGAGATTCCGGACAGGCTGGCCTGGCAGTGATGCAATAGCGCATTCACGAGGGTACCGCTATTGATGCCGGCTCCGGGATGAGTCACCATGCCGGCCGCTTTGTTGATCACAATCAAATAGTCGTCTTCAAAAACAACATCGAGTGGTATCGCTTCCGCTTTGAGATCGAGCGGCTCTGGCGCTGGAATCCGCACCGTAATTGACTCTCCGCCTTTCAGTCGCAAAGAGGATTTGGCAGTGTCACCGTTGACCAGTACCAGCTCTCCCTCGATCAACTTTTGAATTTGTGCGCGACTGAGTTCGGACAGCTCTTTTGCGACGAAGTGATCGAGGCGGAGTTTGGCTTCTGTAGCGCCATCTGGCGCGAGCAGCGCAAACTCTTCGAACGGTTCGAATGAATCAAAATCTTCCTGATCGTTCATAATTAGAAAGTGCTCTAGTGGTTGCTGGAGGCCTGACCGGCATTTACAGTGTCGTCGACGGAACTCTCTGGTGATGCCGTTTTCTGCGAGTCTCTCGAGCTGCAAACGATCGAGATTAGCAATAAACCAATCCCGACATCGATCAAGGAATCTGCCACATTGAAGACCGGAAATGAGATAAAAGCGAATTCGAGGAAATCGGTTACCCGTCCTTGGTTGTAGCGATCGAGCAAGTTGCCGATGGCGCCGCCGAGCAAGCAGCCCATGCCAATTTGTTCCACCGCACGTGGTGGCGCGCTCGAGCTGATGCTTTTGATAATCCAGGCGAGAATTGCGAGCGTCAGTATGGTGGCAACAATCCCCATAACCTGCCCATGCTCGCTTCCAAGCGAGAACGCGGCACCCGGGTTTGATGTAAGCGTAAAGTTGAGAATCCCGGGGACGAACGACCTCGAATTGCCGACCACGAGTGAGGCGGTCGCCCATTGTTTGCTCAATTGATCGGCGGCGATGCAGAGAAGCGTGACCGACAAGATCAGGATACCTCTTGCGGCTACCTGCTTTGGTTGAGTCATTGTGTGGCTCCGAAACTTAGTGCTTCTCTGGTCTGCGCCCGGGTATTGCGACTCGGCTCAGTCCTTGTCGCCGCTCTTGTCTTTGCTCTTTGGCGCTTCGTCAGTGGTGGAGCCGGCTGACGGCGGTGAGATCTTGTTGGCCGAACCGCTCGCATCCTCGTCTTCATGCGCTGTTTGCGTCACGTCCTTGAGCTCGGTGGGAGTGCCTTTGGTCTCGGGTACGACGTTAAGCCTTCTGGTCAGGTAGGTTAAGCCCCTGAGATTCTGGCGGGAACGGTCGGTGATACCGATTGTCGCCATCAAGAGCTCGTTGTGGTTACTTGTATTGGCGTGGATAATGCGCTCGAGAGTTTGATTGTCTATAGGTCTCCAGAAGTCTTTGTGTGGCGGCTGCGGATACTGAAGAGGCTCACTGGTGATCGAGCCGACTGCAACCAGGTCGCTTGGCAGTGCGACTTTCAAACGTGCTGAATACTCTTGTCCCGATTTGACTTGCTCCGGCGCGACAAAGGAAGTCTCCAGGTCTTGAGCCAGGCCAAAAGCGACCCGTACTTTTTCATAGTCGATCCGGTCTCCGACTATCTTCCAGTCTTTCCCAAGCTTGCGCAAATAGAGCTGCCCTTCAGAGATCGAAGACAGTGTGCCTTTCGAGCCGATGCCCGGCATCTCTTTTGCTGTGCTTCCCGTCGCCTTGTCGCGCGATTCTACTGTGGCGAAGCGCCCTTCCACGCGAACATTCTTGGTCAAAGAGGTCGACTTCGCGTCTGGATACGTCTTCCAAAAATCCTTGGTGAGCTCCTTAACAGCAACCTTGTTCAAGCCGTCATTATTGACGTAGTCGTCGTGGTAGAAGTTCATCACCGCGTCAAGGTTGTGTGAATTCCACTGCGTCTCGATATCGCCAAGCAGCGCCTCCACCTCCTGGTGTTCGGCTTTGTACTTAATTTTGTCAGGTTCCAGATTGGCGTCTGTTTTCGCATCATCGGACTCTTCCGGATTCGCGGTCAGCGCAACACCTGACGTCGTCGAGGCGGCTGCCGGACTGAATGTGCTAAGAGTTGCCGACATCGCGATGAGCAAAGAGAGTGACATAATGCCACTGAGGGACGGGCGTTTTCTCTGTTGGAACTCTTGCGCGCTGTATCGCATGAATGCCTCCACCAAGCTAAGGCGTAACCAATAGATTGAATTATATCCTCAATCTACTGCCTAAAAGTTGCAGGGTTAAGAGTTGCTGCCTGGGAATTCTTGCACTGCTGTCTGGTAGCCCTGGCGATGCAGATCCAGTGAAAGTCAAAACCTGCTGGGTTTTCGGATGTCAGAATGAGAATTCCAGGTTTGTGGGCGTGTGACTTAGAATGTTGGTTCGGCTAAACAGTCCAACCTACACTGTGAAACGCCCATCGCCCGCACGGTGCCACCTTACTTAGACAAATTAGACGGACTTTCCTACCTCCTCGTCCTGATAACATTCTATAAAAGGGAAGCCGGTCGAATGAGGAACCAGCTATACCGACTAATCCGCCTAGCTCCAACGACCATGAGGTCGATCAAAACGCGACGACTCCCGAGCGGGGCTTTCGTGCGAAATCCGGCGAAAGCACGCCGGGCAATGTTGTGCCTGGAGCGCGCACTGCGCAGGAGGAGAGTCCGCAGTCCAGTCCTGAGCAGAGTGCCACCACTCCTGAAAAGGGCTCAGGTTTGAAACAGAGTCCTGAAGGCAACAGCAAGCCGACATCTGAGCCAACTGGTTCGCAGTTGAGTCCCGACCGGGCTACCATTCCGGAGCCGGGTTTTCGACCTCATCAAAGTGTCCACGTCGATTCGACGTATGATTCGGCGGAAGGTGCCGCTGCCACGAATCCTCAGCATCTAAGGCATAAGGCGAGTTCTGTAAGTGGAACCGCCCCAAGTGCAGGTGTCCCTGATCGAAGTGCTCCTGAGCGTAGCGATTGGTTAGGCTCAGCTGCCGATGAGGATCAACACCAGTCCGATAGTCAAGGGAATTCTGCCGGCGAAGAATTTGAGCCTGCTCGTATCGGTGGACGGTTTGCCCTCGGAGAGTTCTTCGGTGGCAAGTATGAAATTCTCGGTCACGTTGGGCAAGGTGGCATGGGCGTCGTATACAGAGCGCGAGATGCAATCCTCGATCGACTTGTCGCTATCAAATTCCTGAAAGCAAAGAGCGGTATCGGCGCACTGGAAATGTCGCGCTTCCAGCAAGAAGCAAAGGCAATTGCCAGTCTCGATCATAAAAACATCATTCGTGTCCACGATATGTCAGTCACCGCAGATGGTGACCCGTATTTCGTACTGGAATATTTGGATGGCTGCTCGTTGTCTCACGAACTCCGCACCCATAAGAAACTGTCTGTATCCCGCGCTCTGGAGCTCATGCTCGAGATTTGTGACGCTCTTCAGCACGCCCATTCAAAGGGCGTTGTCCACCGCGACATTAAGCCGAGCAATATCATGCTGGTCAAGAGTGCCACCGGTGGTGATACCGTAAAGCTTCTCGATTTTGGCATCGCGAAACTGCGATCCGCAGACGATAATACTGTATTGAAGCTGACGAAAACCGGAGAGCTGTTCGGCAGTCCACACTACATGAGCCCGGAGCAGTGCTCCGGACAGAAAATAGACCGAACGACCGACATTTACTCCGCTGGCTGCGTATTCTTCGAGATGCTCACCGGCGGTCCCCCATTCAGCGGCTCGACTCCCTTCGAAACTCTGGACATGCACAAGAGTGGCTCGCCGCCATCGGTAGCATTGAAGTCCCCAGAGTTGAAGAACTCCAAGGCAATCGACGCCGTGCTAGACAAAATGTTGGCAAAAAATCCGTCGGAGCGATATCAAAACGCTCAAGAATTGACTGATGACTTGCTTCTACTTCAGAAGAAGTTGACTGCACGGAGTTTTCGACCGAAGAAAAGACCGACGGTGCTAGCAGCAGCGAGTGTGATTCTCTTGGTTGGAATTGTTATTACTATCGTTCTCACTTCTAAAAGTAAGGCACCTGATACGGTGCAAGGAGAGAATGATCCAACCCCATGGGCGACCTATGATCTAAAAGGGCAACAGCTGTTTGATCAAGGAGCGTATGAACACGCCGAAAGGTGCTTCAAGAAAGCGCTGAAAAAGGCGAAATCGGAGAAGTCGAAGAGCAGATTGTTGCATGTCAATACGTCCCTTCGTGAATTGCGGATGATCTACCACACAATGGAAAATCAGAAAGGAATTGACTTGGCGAATGAGGAATTACAGAATGTGAGTAATCCGCCTCCCAAGCCTAAGTACACATGGCCGGAGATTTTGGAAGAGGCTGAGATACTTAGACAAAGTAGTACACCACGAGAAGAAAAAGCCTTTATTGACGATGTGACTGAGTTGACTTTCTTAGATCCGGAAACGGAGTCTGTCTCCGACACGCTTCAACCTCTGATAGCCAAACTGGCTGGGCGCGAATTTGTTGTCGCGCAATTGCGAGTTTTAGAGGCACTAGTGCTGTTAGGGAATATGGAGCAACCACCGCGCGTAAGCCGAGACGCTCTAAAGTTTGTATTACAGCATCAGGAAGACCTGACTGTAAGAATGAAAAGCTTTGTCGCTGCGCTCGCATTTGCGCAGCCCACTATCGATTTGGAGGCTTGTGAGCGATTACTAAAGTCGGAAAAAACGGATGAGAACTCTTTTGATTCAATAAGGGCTATGCTGTGGTGGGCTAAGTTAGACTGGATGTTAGATAGGAAAGTGCTAGCGGTGACCAAGGTGGGTGATTGCCTTTCTTCAACTGAACGATTAATGCCGCGCAATTATTCACTACTAGCGGATGTCCTCTTAACGTTGGCGAGTTACAGTCAAGATGAACACCCTTCTCAGGCGCTTCACCTGTTGCTCAGGGCGAAGGCGATCACGGACTGCGAGCAATTAACTCACAGGAGCCGAATTGCAGCACGAGAACTCGTCGTAGAGAAATTGGCGTTTGTTTATATGGACCTAGGGCGCTTCTCAGATGCGGAGGCGACCCTCAAGTCCTTGCTTGCGCGTCATGAGAGTCATGACTCTCGGAAGTCAATACAACGACCAGTGCTTCTCGCGGACCTAGGGTATCTATACCTCAGGCGGAACATGAACACAGCAGCCGAGGACTGTTTACTGGAGGCGATAACCTTGTTTGAAAACGAGAAGGCGTTGCCGTTGGCATACCAAGAAACATTTGCGTCGACATTCACTAACTTAGCTGTTGTTTATAGCAATACGGGGAAGGAGGCACTGTCGAAGCAGTATGCAGAGAGGGGTAAAGAAGCACGGAATGCCTTTCGTCGAAATCTACCTACTGCCCGGCGTTGATGGTGACCCCTCCACCGAATACAAATTGCTCCTTCTTGTAGTTAAAGATCGACACGGGAACCTGCTTGGCGGTGATGTTATTCACTGGACCCAGCACGGCTGGATCTTTGCCAAAGTAGCTAAGGGTTCCTCCTGACGACAATGAGACCAAAATGAGCGTACTTATAAACTCATTTGGCTTAAGCGTCGAACCAGCATAATGCGGCGGCGGAATGTTGCGTTGATTCTGTGTATCAGCCAACGTGAAGCTATTCGAGGATGTGACCAGAACGCCGGGGTCCAATGCCAGGTCGATTGAGCCTTGCTGGGCGACGGTCGTGTTGGTCTGAATCACCGCGTTTTGTCCAATCGTGAAGGTTGGTTTGACTTTTTTTGTACTGCCGTTGGTGATCTCGATAAAGTTAAATGCGATGATCTGTTTGTTCGACGCAATGTTCAAATTGCCGCCGAGATTCTCGAGTTGAATGCTGCCTGCTGTTGAGCTGATGTCGCCGTTGATGTTGAGTTCTCCGCCGGTTCTGACTGAGAAGTCATTCTGAGCGAACGAGTCAAGAAGGTTGAGTCTTGTTGTAGCGTTCCTTTGAATGTAAACGCTCGCATTGTTGGATGTGGCTGTCAGAGTGCTGTTACCCGGATTTTGTGTTTTCAGCACTTTCTTTGTGAACAGGGTGTTGAAGCCGTTAATGTCGAGTGGATCGAAGAATCCTCCGCCGATATTTTGATTGGCCTCGAGCACGACAGCAGCATCGAAGTTGTTGGTGAATAGCACGGCTCCGCCAGCCTGACCGATGTCTTCGCCGGCTCGCATGAGGACGTCACCGTCCACGATTGCCGTCTTGGCTCCGATCATGGCGATGTCGGCTCCGGCTGTGAGTGCCGCTCCTGGTACGAGTTGAGCTGCGGTAGCCCTCGTGCCATCTGCATTGTAAGTGATTGGACCTCCGGAAGATTGTGGTTGGGCTGTGACGATGGTGAGATTGCCACCACCACCACTGGTGCCACCTGTCGTATTGAGGTTGCCTATTTGGACGGCGCTTCCTATGCCGACCGGTCCATTGGCTCCGCCGGCCACAATAAGTATGTTGCCATTGGTGCCTGATCCGACTCCACCGGTATTTATCGTAGCTAAATCTACATCGACAATTCCGCTGACTACAGCTGAGCCGGCGAAGGCGAAGAGCGATACATTGCCGCCCGGTCCGTTGGATCCTGTGGGTGTCGTAGTCACCGTGCTCTGTAGACCGATCAAGCCGCCGGTTGTCGATGCGGCGCCGTCAATTGTGACGGAACCGGCAGTTCCACCCGGAAGAGTGGGTGAGTTGCTCCCAGTGCTGGTAGTGATGTTAGCGCCGGCTATCATGGTGATGTCAAATCCGCTGCTGCTACTGCGCGCATCAATGGTCGTACCGGTAGCTGAGAAAATGTTGCCTGAAGCTACAATCGTTAGCGCTTCTGCTACAGAGAGATTCCCGGTGATGTTTATGTCACCGGTCGTGTTGAAGAAAGTCGGATCGCCAGTGAGGCACGTCTCTCCAATATTCAGGACATCGGTCGAAGAGATCACATGGCCGGCGTTGCCTGTCTGGCTGACGGTGCCGGTAAGTTGATTGACGTCGACGTAGTTGGTGCTTTCCCCTGCATGAAGATTGAGTTCTTTACTCAGCAAGTCACCACCTGTGATGGTGTTGTCGTAGGAGCCGGTGTAGTCTGACGTTCTCACGTTTACGGCGCCGTCGTGGGCGGCGATCACGCCATTCGTGTTGTGTACCGAGAGCGGTGCGTCTTGGGGTCCGTCGATGTTGACATTGCCGGCGAAGGACTCAATTTTGCCGCTGTTGGTGACCTTCGAAGCATTTACATTGATCGATTGGTTGGCAGAGATGTTGCCTGAATTCTTAATTTCAGATGCTGCTGTTAATGTCAGGTTGCCGCTAGAGGAGATCGTTCCAGTGTTGGATAGCGCACCTCGGGCATTGAGCTCCAAATCGACGGAGGACTGCAGGTTGGAATCGGAGGACAGCTCTGACGGGACATGAGAAGAGATCGAGGCACCCTGTTGGTTGGTAATGTCCTCGGCTCTTATCGTGCCACTCTTCACGGAGTTGGAGCTCGAAAGGGCGACTACCGATCCATAGTTATTAAGATTGCCCAGCAAATCGAAATCGGAGCGTTTTCCGAAATCACCATAAGTAGTTACGCCGGAGGCAACGGTCAAGTTGGAAGCACGTAAGTGATCGTTGTTGGCTGTGATCTGAGTCAGATCGACAGAGCCACCATTGGCGGTTCCATTGGTGTTGAGGCTCAATTGTTGTCCAGCTC
>CAZISK010000050.1:0-16995 GCA_964541355.1 uncultured Candidatus Obscuribacterales bacterium | reverse complement strand
TCGGCTGGCCGAACTGGGCCGCGTGCTGGTGGTTGCTTGTCTTGTCATTGTTGCTCTGGGAGCCTACGAAATGGGAGTTCAAACCAGGGTGAATCAACCTATCACCCGAAGTGGGTCCATATCTGGTGGCGCTCCGAATGTTAGCCAGCCTCCAGCTTCGATAAGAAAAACACCCCAACCACCTCCTGAAGTGGACACTGTCGTTCAGGATAGCTCTCCTGTCGCGCCGCCGAAGGCTACCCCTCAACCGGTGATTAAAGAACCGAGCGCTCCTGCCGTGCCTGTCAATGTGAAGCCGCCTTCTCATCAGGTCAAGCCTGCCCAACGACCGAATCCGCCCAAGAAAAAGGCGGCCCGTCCGAAGCGTAATTTCGAGGTGGCGCCGACAAATAGCTACATAGCTCCTTCGCTTCCGAGGCACCACGTGCCGGTGCGAGATGATACCGATCGATGGAACAATTTCAGGAACATGGAGCGGAACAAGCAGTACACACAACCATCATTCTAGGTTGGCGGGTTACCGGCTTCGTTCTATCTCTTGCGCGCTAACCACCTTCAGGAAGTGATTGCGAATTTCCATGGCCCGAGGTTGAATAGGCTTACCTTTTTTGAGAAGGTTTTTCGTAATCAGGGTTATAGCGGTGAGCATGGCCCGATCGAGATCTTTTACGTTGCTCTTGCTAAAATCGCGACAAGCATTGGGCGGTCCCTTTTTTGGTGTCGCATTTAGTGCGCGCCAGATTGGTTCGGTCAGATCTTCTGGTCTTGACGATTCGAGTTTGTCGGCTAGATACACGATCTTGGAGGTTACGCACATGTCCGTGGCGCCAAGGGTGTGTTCTGAAATAGCATTTAACACATCCTGGTTGGCGATACCCAGCTCTTTGCGAACCACGATGGCGGCGACAGGACCGTGCAAGACATGTCCCAGCTCTTCCTCTTCGACGGTCAGGCGCCTGCCATTCTCTCGAGCCATCTGAATGAGATCTTTGACTTTCATCTCCTTGCATGCGTCATGGAGCCAACAGGCAAGCTCGATCGCAAACGGATCAAGCTTCAGTCCCAGGGCGATCTCTCGTCCGACCTCTGCCACTCCTCTAATGTGCTCAAGGCGTCTTTTCGATACCCGAGGCTCCACCCAGATACGGGCGGTCTCAAGACTGATTTTTCCTGGTATTCCGAAAACGGCCTGTTTTCTTCCTAAATCGCTTTCGCGTTTCATAAACTGACTGTTGCTCTTAGCTTATGACAGAACTTCTCTGGAAATATCGTTGTTTCACGATCAGGTCATTGACGGCGGGCGGTACCATATACAGTACTGATTTCCCTGCGGCAATTCTCTGTCGGATGTTGGAGCCCGAGACTGCGATGCCCGGGAAGTCGACCATAACAATGTCAGCCTTTTCGAATCCTATATTGGTATCGCAGGACTCCTCTCCTACCATTCTAAGCGCTTTGTCGCTTTCGTCAATGTAGCGCAGTCTGGGGACGACCACAATACGGCAAAGAGCCAGGAGCTCTTCAACGCTCTTCCAGCTGTGAAGGTGTCCAAGGTTGTCGCCTCCGATGATCAGATTGATCCTCGAGTCGTCACCGTATATGGTGCGTACTTGCTTGACTGTGTCAATCGTATACGAAGGCCCAGTGCGCTCCAGCTCCATGTTGGATGCTACGAAAAAGGGGTTGTCGGAGGTGGCGGCATGGACCATCTCATGGCGGGCGTCGCCGTCGAGAAGGGCGTCAGCTCTATGCGGCGGCGTCGGGCTCGTAACGAACAACACCTTCTCCAGGTTGAACTGATCGCGCGCGCATTCGGCGATTATCAAATGTCCCATGTGTACCGGGTTAAATGTACCGCAGAACAAGCCAATTTGACGCACTTAAGTTGTTACCTCTGGTGATTCTGACGATAGTATATCTCGGGCCGAAGGCAATTCGTAGGGTGACTGCTTAGCGCTGGAGCCGTGATGGCGAGTGTAGATTCGCGGTAGGCGAGTGCGCAAGCGACAGGCCAACTCATATGTGATCGTGTCCAGCATTTCGGCCCAACTGGCCAGGTGAAGACAGGGCTCGCTGCTTGCGGAATTCGTCTTTGCCACCGTCCCTTCCTTACCGATCAAAGTGATCACATCACCGTCCTGAGCTTCTGGTACGTCGGAAATGTCGAAGAGCATTTGATCCATCGAGATCAGTCCAACCTGCGCCACCCGGTTGCCGAGGAGGATGCCCTCAATGCGGTTGGACAGCCGCCTGTCGACCCCGTCGGCGTAGCCTATAGGTACGCAAGCCAGTCGCGAATCCCTGGTTGCCTGCCAGGTCAAGTTGTATCCCACGGCGTCACCGGCTTTTACCATATTGATGTGGTTGATTCGCGCTTTGACCGACATGGCAGGTACAAGAGTGTTGGAAACCTCCCGCCCCTCCAGTCCATAGAGATAAATTCCGATGCGCACCATATCCAAATGGGTTTCCGGAAAGAATCTTGCTGCTTCGCTCGAGGCGATATGGGCCATAACCTGCCGTTCTTGAGCACGTATTTCATTGAGCACATCGTTAAATACGTCGAGCTGTCTCAATGTGGTCTCCCGCTCGCCTGCACAGGCCAGATGACTGAAAACGCTTACCAATTTAACATTCGGGAGTTGCGAGATCTCATTGAGCAGAGTTGGCACCGCTTCCTTTGCAACCCCGAGGCGATGCATGCCACTGTCAACCTTGAGGTGAATTCGAGCCTGAACCCCTCGTCTTGCTGCGATCTTATTAATGTCTTTCACCTGGGCGAGGGAGGCGAAGGTCAGATCCAGATTATCTTCCAGTGCATTCTCGATTGCCCAAAATGGTGTGGGGCTGAGGATCAAGACAGGCGCTTTGATGGAAGAACTTCTTAACTGGCAACCTTCATCGACCGAGGCGACACCGAGGAAATCCGCTCCAGATGCGGAAAGCAGGTCGGCAATCTGAGGCGCTCCGTGACCATAAGCGTCACTCTTAACAACTGCCATCAACCTGGCCGGTTTTTCCCGGACCTTAAGCCATGAGCGAACATTCGCGACATTTTGCTCGATAGCCGACAGGTCGATTTCAACCCAGGCGTCTCTGTGAAACGATGAAATAGTCACCTGTCGGGAGGATACCATTAGTAATTTCTCGTCATACTGACTACACCAAGACTTCGTAACGCGCCAACTTTATGCTAGCATTGCTGACGATTCGAAAGATCATCCTGCAATGCAGGTCATGCAACCGGTTTTCGGTTGTTATCAATAAGAAGCCAGGAGCTCGCGTTTTATATCGAAGATAGTCTCAATGATATTGACAAATCGCTGAAACCCTGAGCCTCACCTACGAATCGGTATCCCATCTGGAGACTTTTGGTATCACGTCGTTGGTGGTGTTGTAAGCGGGGTGGAGAAGCCTTGAACAAAGCGGAATTGGTCGACATAGTCGCAAAAGAAGCAGGAACAACTAAAAAAGACGCCGAGCAAGTGATCAACAAAATGATGGACACCATCATCAAATCAGTTGCTAGCGGAGACAAAGTAACACTCGTTGGATTCGGCACATTCGAAGCTAGAAATCGTAAAGCTAGAACTGGCCGTAATCCCAAGACCAACGAGCCGTTGCACATTCCCGCAAAGCGCGTTCCTGGATTCAAAGTTGGTAAAGAGTTCAGCGAAGCTGTAAACAAACGCAGATAGCGCTTAGCCAGCAAGGGGGGGCAATTGGAGCTACCGAAGGTAGCAGTTATAGGATGCGGAAACTGGGGCAAAAACCTGGTTCGCAACTTTGCTCACCTGGGCACACTAGCAGTAGTATGTGACTCTGATTCCCGACAGCTCGAGCGTATCGCGCATGAGTATCGTGGAGTCAGGGTCACAACCAGTTTTGAGACGGTCCTGAAAGACACTGAAGTCCAGGCTGTTGTAATTGCCACACCAAGCGACACGCACTTCGATCTTGCGAAAATGTCGCTGATTGCAGGCAAACATGTATATGTCGAGAAGCCTCTAGCTCGCAACGACAAGCAATGCGAAGAGCTGGACGCGCTAGCCAATGAGCGCAACCTGGTTTTGATGGTGGGTCACCTCCTCTTATATCATCCTGCCGTCAACTGTCTCAAAGAGTTGATTGCATCAGGTGAGTTGGGCGACCTCCTGTTCGTGCGTTCCGATCGGATGAATTTCAATCAGTTTCGCAGTCATTGGAGTGTCCTCTGGGATCTGGCACCACATGATCTGTCGATGATGAGCTACCTTCTGGATTGCGATGCGCCTGAGGTTACGCGTGTCGGCGGTTGGGATACTCAACAAGACGGTCTGGTTGATGTTGCCTACCTTGACGTCTCTTTCCCCGTCGGTGGCAAGAGGATCATTCCCGGTCAGGTCAGAAATAGCTGGATCGATCCGCAAAAGCTCGTGCGCCTGACCGTCAACGGCACTCGAAAAACAGCAGTTCTCAACGATACCCAGGTCGAGGACAAGCTTGCTCTGCACTCGCTTACACCGACCGGACGGATGATTGTCGAGTATCCGTATTATCCCGATATCGAACCGCTGCATCTTGAGTGCGAGCACTTCTTACAATGTCTCGTCACCGGCGAGAGACCGCGCAGCGATGCCAACAACGCCTACCACGTCGTGAAGGTGCTCTCCGATGTCGAGAACAGGCTGTCGGCCCGCCCTAGAATTCAAGCGAACGCCCGGTAATTTCCAAGCCGTAACGAATCGTCAAGCTTGTGACTAGATTGTGGTAACCTTCAACGCTTTCTGCCAGGCGCATGTATAATGAATCGCATGCTGAATTGCGGGAGTAATTCAGTGGTAGAATGCCTCCTTGCCAAGGAGGATGTCGCGAGTTCGAATCTCGTCTCCCGCTCTCTGTTTTGATTCAAAGCTAATGTGCACTCGACGGTTGTTGATCCGCGCCCAGTCTTGCAGCAGAGCCTTGTCTGTTTAACGAACGTTTGCACACTGCCACCAGGTTCCAAAACTGTGGCACATAATAGTTGTCCATTAATTGAACTGGTATAGTAGGCCTGGCAGTTCAAAGTGTGTGTCCATGCGAAAAACGATTTTTCCAGCCGATTCATCCCAGCTTTGAAAACGGTTTTAGATTTAAGGGCTCCGAACTTCAGGAGACGGCGTAATGAGCGAAGAGAAACTGGATAGCAATAGCGAAGCTGGCCAATCGTCCGATAAAGGCATTGACGCGAGCCAGGCTGTTTTCAAGCGCCGCCCGCTCTTGCGCGCCTGCATCGACTCGTTCAATTACGTCAACAGCATTTCACAGGACGAAGCGGTAAAGGTTCGGGATAGCGACAGAGCCACCAGTATCTGGTTGATGATCGTCTCCATCGTGACAGTCGGCGCCATGGTGATACCACCGTTTGCCGTGTATCGTATGCCGCTGTTACTTGTTTGCGACATATTGATCGGTGCCTCGATCTTTTTTTACATCGGTAATCGTTTTGGCATTCTTGGCACATTTAACCCACGTCAGGCTCTTCTTTCCTGGCAGCTAATGATGGGCGCCACCTTTTTTGGAATATTCCTGACAATTAACCTGGCTCTTTTGCTCGGTATCGTGGTTGTGCTGACGGCACCTCCTGATATTCCTACGCTCTAAGCTTGGAGCGTTACTCACAAAGTAAAGACATTCGTGCTAAAGACCACGCGCGCGCGGCTCGCCGTGTTAGAATCCGCAATTGGTGTTGGCGGTGAGTGCGCGACGAGCGATTGTCAGCGTAACCGCGGCGCTTTTATCGTGAGAAATTCAGAAAAGAGGCATGTGAGAGAAACATGAAGGTCACTCTAGACAGACAAGGCAAGAACATCGTTAAAGTCGGAGTCGAGCTCGAGGCGGAAAAGGCCTCTCGAGCCTATGAAATTACCTGCCGTGAGCTCTCTCAACAAGTCGAGATTCCCGGTTTTCGAAAAGGCAAGGCACCACGCAATATCATCGAAAAGCGTTTCGGCCGTGAGATCATCAAAAAAGAAGCGCTTGAGCGATTGATTCCGGAGCTGCTTCAACAAGTAATAGTTGATAAAAATCTCGACATAATCACAAATCCGGAGATTGAAGAGTGCAAGTTCGAACTGGGCGAGCCGCTCATGCTCCTGGCTAAGTTCGAAGTACGCCCTGAAGTAACTCTGGGCAACTACAAAGGTCTAGAGGTCGATGTACCGGAGGTCAGGCTGGATGCCGGCGCCATCGATCGAGCTCTCGAGCACCTGGCTGAGCAGAAAGCCAGTCTGGCGCCTATCGAAGGGCGCGAAGTGCAGCTGGGCGACCATGTTCTCCTCGACTTCGAATGCTTTGTCAATGGCGAAGCAGTCGAAGGCGGTAAAGGCGAGGGCCTGACTCTGGAGGTGAAGGAAGGTCAATTCCTTCCCAATTTCTGCGAACAGCTGGTCGGCAAACAACCTGGCAAGAACTTCGACCTGGAGGTGACCTTCCCGGAGGAGTATCGCAACAAGGCTCTGGCAGGTAAGCCGGCCACATTCAAAGTAGATTTGAAAGAGTTGCGCCAGAGAGTTGTACCTGAGGTCAACGACGAGTTAGCGAAATCCTACGATCAGGAATCACTCGACTCGTTGAAGAGCGCTATTCAAGAGCGTCTTGATGATGATGCTCAGATGCAGAATCGAGCCAGAGCTCAGAAGGTTGTGGTCGATGCCGTCGTCAACAATTCACAAGTGGATATTCCCGACACGATGATTACGCGTGAGCACGAGCTTCTCATGCAACAGATGCGTCACGAAGTCGAGCGCCACGGTGAAAGCTGGGCGGAGTTCCAGAAGCAAGAGAATTTTGCCAAGATCGACGAAAATAAAAAAGAAGAAGCCAGACAACGAGTCCTGCACAGTCTCGTTCTTGGAGCGGTAGTTCGCCAAGAGAACCTGTCTGTCACCGAGGAGGAAGTGGCTCCTTATCTTGCGCAGATTGCCGTGCAAAACAATATTCCGCCGGATCGCTACCGTGAAATGGCTCAAGATGAGTATCTGATGCGCCAGATTACCGAAGAGGTTCTCACCGGTAAGGTTGTTGACTTCCTGGTCGATCAATCCAAGCTCAACTACATATATGATGAAAACGCCGACAAGCACGAGCACGACGATCACGAGCATGGTCCTGGCTGCAGCCATGATCATGAGGAAAAGTCCAAAGAGCCTGCTGTCGAAAAGGAAGAGGTAGCCCAGGGCGCTGGAAAATCGAAGTCCGAGTCAACCAAGAAAAAATCTGCGAAAAAAGAGAAATAAGGCCTTCTGTGCCGACTGGCTTGATTTTGTTTGTAACCAGAGCTAGAGGACAGATCGGTGGGAGTTGAGTAAGATATTGAGGCTGTATACCGAGCGGCATTGTCTTGATAAAGTGACCGATCGCATAGGGAGAATTTGAAATGTCGAAACAGGAAAATGGTGTTGCGCAATCTGTCAAAAATGGCTTGCTCGAGATTATGAGCTTGAGCCCGATCGCTACCGCTTCACCGTCAATGATCTATCCGCCAACGGTCATCGAGACTACATCTCGAAGCGAACGAGCGATGGATATTTTCTCCAGGCTTCTGCGCGAGCGTATTATCTTTCTGGGCTTCCCGATCGACGATATGGTAGCCAACATGATTGTCGCTCAGCTTTTGCTGCTCGAAGGTGAAGATCCGGAGAAAGACATTCGTCTGTATATCAACTCACCCGGCGGTTCCGTGACAGCTGGTCTGGCTATTTATGACACTATTCAACACATTCGCTCCGATGTCGTCACTATCTGTCTTGGTCAAGCAGCCAGTATGGGCGCCTTCCTTCTGGCAGCCGGTACGAAAGGCAAGCGAATGGCACTGCCACACTCCAGGATTTTGATTCACCAGCCTCTGGGTGGAGCGCAAGGTCAAGCAACAGATATCGAGATCCAGGCTCGTGAAATCTTGAGGATTAAACGTCAGCTGAACGAACTGTTGGCATTTCATACCGGACAATCTGTTAAGACTATAGAAAAGGATACCGATCGCGATAATATAATGACTGCCGAGGAAGCCAAGAGCTATGGGCTGGTAGATCAAGTTATTCAAAAGCTTGAAGATAGTCCAAATTTGTCGGCTGTATAACGCAAATAAGTGCGTGCTTATATGGGATCATTAGGTTAGGATAGAGTAGTCAACGTTGGTTGCAATTAAACTCATTCCGGTTTTTGCCGAAAACAGTCTCACACTAGTCAGGGATACCAAATGCCAAAACCATCCGATAACCGATTGAAGTGTTCTTTCTGTGGCAAAAGCCAGGATCAGGTGAAAAAGCTGATCGCAGGACCAGGTGTATATATCTGCGATGAGTGCGTTGATCTATGCAATGAGATTTTGGACGAGGAGCTGTTCGAAGGTGGGCCGCCGGCTGCCGCCAGTCAACAGGAAAGCTCCTCGCTAGTCCTGACCGAGATTCCGAAGCCGCATGATATTAAGAAGAGCATGGACGAGCACATCGTCGGTCAGAGTCTTGCCAAGAAGATACTGAGCGTTGCTGTGTATAACCACTACAAGCGCATCACCCACAACGAAGAGAATAAAGACAACGCCATTGAGATTCAGAAGGCCAACATCCTCTTGATCGGTCCGACTGGATGCGGCAAGACTTTGATGGCGCAGACCCTGGCCAAGCTTCTTGATGTGCCATTCGCGGTTGCCGATGCCACGACCTTGACAGAAGCCGGTTATGTCGGCGAAGACGTCGAAAATATCTTGCTCAGGCTCTATCAAGCTGCCGATTACGACATCAAAAAGGCAGAGCGAGGCATCATTTATATTGACGAAATCGATAAGATCTCACGCAAATCGGAGAATACCAGCATCACTCGCGATGTCAGCGGTGAAGGTGTTCAACAGGCGTTGCTCAAGATGATTGAAGGGACGGTTGCCAATGTTCCTCCGCAAGGTGGACGCAAGCATCCGCATCAGGAATTTATTCAAATCAATACTTCCAACATCCTTTTCCTATGCGGCGGCGCATTTGTCGGGCTCGACAAGATTGTAGAAGCGCGCATTTCATCGAATCGTTCGATCGGATTCGGCGCCGAGAGACCGCTTACGCAGGAAGAGCGTGAGCAGAGGATCTCGAAGATTTTGAAAGAGACATCGCCGGATGATTTGATCAAATTTGGTCTGATCCCTGAGTTTGTTGGACGGATCCCAGTTGTCGCAGTGCTGGAAGCGCTAGACGTCGAGGCTCTCGTCAAGATCCTTATCGAGCCGAAAAATGCTCTGGTCAAGCAGTATCAGCAGCTTCTGAAATGGGATCAGGTCGATCTCAAGTTCGATGATGAAGCCATTCGCGCTATCGCCGAAGAGGCTCTCAAGCGGAAGACCGGCGCAAGAGCGCTCCGCGCCATCGTAGAAGAGATCATGCTAGACGTGATGTACGAAGCGCCTTCTCGAGACGATATCAAACTGTGCCACATAACCAAAGACCTGGTTGATAAACGTTCGACTGCAGAGCTTTTGGATATTCGAAAGGCTAAATCAAAAGGAGAGAAAGAAAAAGCCTCCTAGTCGCCGAATGTCTTGAAGCTTTGTTCAACGCCTTTTAAGGCGTATCTCCCCTCCACCATTGGGACCCAGACACAGTGGTCGAATTCGACACAACCTATTTTCCGCTTATCACGCTTAGAGACGTGGTCGTTTTTCCGCAGATGGTGACGCCTCTCTTCGTGAGCCGTCCCCGGTCAATCGCCAGCCTTGAGCAGGCCCTTATGCGTGACGATCGGCTGATTGTACTGGTGGCACAAAAAGACGCAGAATGCGAAGAGCCCAATCAGGATGAGCTGTATCGAATAGGCACGCTGGCAGAAGTGATGCAGATGTTGAAGCTGCCGGACGGTACGGTCAAGGTGCTGGTCGAAGGCTCGACCCGCGTCAGGCTGGATGACTTCATGGAAGAGCCGACGCTCCTCACTGTCAAGGTAAGCGAGCATCCAGAGATTCTCATTGACGACGCCGCTACCAAAACGCTGATTCGGGTATCAGTCGAGAGATTCGAACAATATGTCAAGTCTACCAAGAAGATCAATCCGGAAAGTTTGCTTGCCGTATCGGGAATAGGGCAGCCTGGCCGGCTGGCCGATATTATCGCGACATATCTTGGGCTGGATGTCGCCGAGCGGCAGCGCTGTCTTGAAATTGCCGATGCTCGAGAAAGATTGGAATACATCGGTCAGCTTCTGTCTCGGGAGCTAGAACTGGCTGATCTGGAGCAGCAGATCCACGACAAGGTGCGCTTCAATCTTGAAAAGACGCAGCGCGAATACTATCTGCGCGAAAAGATGCGCATTATTCAGGATGAGCTCAACCAGGACGGTGAGGCGCTTGGCGAGATTGCCGAGTACAAGCTCAAAATCAAGAAATGCAAGATCAAAGGCGTGGCGCTGGAGAAGGTCAACAAAGAGCTCTCGCGGCTCGAAAAGATGATGCCGCAAAGCGCAGAGGCTGCCGTTATCAGAACCTATCTCGACACCATGGTGAGCCTGCCCTGGTCAAAACGCTCCAAAGAGATTATCGATCTCGAACGCGCTGACGAGGTGCTCGAAGAAGACCATTATGGGCTTGAGAAGGTCAAGGAGAGGATTCTCGAATACCTTGCCGTCAGGAAGTTGTCGAAAGAATCTCAGGGCACAATCCTCTGTCTTGTCGGTCCGCCCGGCGTCGGAAAGACCAGTCTTGCCCGTTCTATCGCGCGGGCCATGAATCGCAAATTCGCTCGTATCAGTCTGGGTGGCGTCAACGACGAAGCCGAAATTCGAGGTCATCGTCGCACCTATATTGGAGCCATGCCCGGGCGAATCATTCAGGCGTTAAAACAGGCCGGCACCAAAAATCCGGTGATATTGCTGGATGAAATCGAGAAGATGACTCGACATTACATGGGCGATCCGACAGCGGCGATGCTGGAGGTTCTGGACCCCGATCAAAACGAAAATTTCACCGATCACTATCTCGATGCACCGTTCAGCTTGCAAGAGGTCGTGTTCATCGGTACCGCCAACGCGCTTGATTATGTGCCAAGACCGCTTCACGACAGGCTGGAAGTGATCAATTTATCGGGCTATACGGAAGAGGAAAAAGTGGCCATCGCGGAGATCCACATTCTTCCTAAGACGATGAAAAGACATGGCTTGTCCTCTAAGCATCTGAAATTTCAGTCTCAGGCGTTAAGGCGCATCATCCAGGAGTACACACGCGAAGCCGGCGTGAGAAATCTGGAGCGTGCCATCGCACAAATTTGCAGGAAAGTCGCTACCCGGGTAGTGGCCGGTGAGTCCAGTTGCGTGAAAGTGACGCCGCATATGGTGCATGATTTTCTCGGTCCTGCCAAAGTCTTGCGTGAGGCCGAGGCCAAAGGTCCGCAAGTTGGGCTGGTTACTGGGCTGGCCTGGACGGAGACAGGCGGCGAGACGCTTTCCGTCGAGGTCAATACGATGCCCGGCAAAGGCAATCTTCAATTGACGGGACAGCTGGGCGACGTAATGAAAGAGTCTGCCCAAGCAGCATTCAGTTATATTCGCTCGCACGCTGAAGATCTCGATATCTCGCCGTCATTTCTCGATGATCGAGACATCCACGTTCACATACCCGAAGGCGCCATACCGAAAGATGGACCCTCAGCCGGTATTGCGCTTTGCGCCGCTCTTATTTCGGCAATTTCAAAACGACCGGTTCGTGCCAACGTCGCCATGACCGGCGAGATTACTCTGCGCGGAAGAATCCTTGCGATAGGCGGTCTCAAAGAAAAGGTGCTGGCAGCGCTGAGAGCCGGAATCAAAACAGTGATAATTCCCCGCGGCAATGAAAAGGACCTGCAGGAGATACCGGATTACGTGAAAGAGAAGCTCGAGTTGATTCCAGTTGCTCATCTCGACGAAGTTTTTCCTATCGTCTTTCAACACAACGACAAGAAAAAGATGAGGCGAAAGACCGGCCCGATGCGGCGGCAAGCGGCACGCCAGAGCGCTCGTGGATTGGAAGGGCGCGACTAAAAGCTTTAGCCAATCAGTCATGGGCTCATGCCCGCATTTCTTCTTCTTTATATCTACCAATATCTGGAACGGTTATGAATTGTGGCCAAAACCAGGTCCAAATTGCGACGTAAAAACTAAAGGTCTTAAGGTTATATATATTTAGTTGATATCATTTTCGCATTTGCTGTACTCCGGCTCAGGCGGGGCGCTGTTTCCAAGTGCCTTTCGGGCTGTGTGACTTGCATGAGGAAACGATAATGGTAACGGCTAAAACACAAGACAAGAACAAAGAGTTCCTCGAACTCGACCGCAAGTACGTCAATCCGGTCCTGGCCAGGCAAGCGCCAATCGTGGCAGAACGGGGTGAAGGCTCCTATCTCTACGACGTTAACGGCGACAAGTATCTCGATTTCACGACAGGCATCGCGGTCAACAACATCGGACACTGCCATCCCAAAGTGGTCGAGGCGGTAAGAGCTCAGGTCGGCAAACTGATGCACACATCTGTTTGTACGCACCACGTCAACTACATCGAGCTCTGCGAAAAGCTGGCGCACATCTCACCCGGTGCGCTTGATTCGGTATTCCTCGCCAACTCTGGCGCTGAATGCGTGGAAGGTGCGTTAAAACTGGCTCGCTACGTCACGGGACGTCCGTCAATCATCAATTTCCGCGGCGGCTTCCATGGACGCACTCATATGTGCATGGCGCTCACGACGTCGAAGATTACCTATCGCGACATGTATGAGCCGCTTCTTCCGTCAATCTTCACCGCTCCTTTCCCATATGTTTTCCGCTCTCCGGTCGGCAACGATCCGAAAAAGGTGGTCGAGTATTGCATCCACGAGCTCGAGATGCTATTTGCTCAAATCGTCAATCCGAAGCAAGTGGCAGCCTTCATCGTCGAGCCGATTCTTGGCGAAGGTGGCTATGTAGTTCCTCCGGATGGCTTCTTCAAGCAACTTAGAAAGATTGCCGATGAGCATGGCATCATGCTGATCATGGACGAAGTCCAGACCGGCTTTGGGCGCACCGGTAAGATGTTCGGCTGCCAGTGGGAAGGTGTAATTCCCGATATCATGACGATGGCGAAAGGAATTGCCGCTGGAATGCCGCTCTCCGGCTTCGTATCGCGCCGAGAGCTGACTGCCAAATGGGATGCCGGCAGGCATGGCACCACATTCGGTGGTAATCCTGTCTCCTGCGCTTCGGCATTGGCCAGCATCAAGGTTATCGAAGAAGAGAAGCTCGCTGATCGTGCTCATACCATGGGCGAAGAGATTATGAAGCGACTCAAGAAGTTGGCCGAAAAACATCCTCATGTAGCTGACGTTCGCGGACGCGGCTTGATGATCGGTCTCGAATTCAGTGACGAGCATGGTCATCCTTCCAAGGAGTGGGCCGATAAAGTGGCCAAACGCTGCTTTGACAACAAACTGCTCGTACTCACCTGTGGCTACAAGGGTCAGGTTATCCGCCTGATTCCGCCGCTCAACGTGTCGGATCGCGAAGCCGAAGAAGGGCTTCAAATCCTCGAAAAAGCAATATCCGAAAAGTAGGTTGGAGAAAGAAAAATGACAAAGACATTGGAAAAAACGACAGGTCAACAGGTGTATCACAACTTTATCGACGGCAAGTGGGTCAAGTCCGAAACGGGCAGAACCTTCGCATCTTTCAATCCCGCCAACCTCGAAGAGGTCGTTGGACACTTTCCGCTCTCTAACGCCAACGATACGAAGTTGGCTGTAGATGCAGCTCACAGAGCTTTCCAGGTGTGGAAACACACTCCCGCCCCTGAGCGCGCAGAGATCATTCTCAAGGCTGCTCACCTTCTCGAAACCAGAAAAGAAGAGCTGGCTCGCAATATGGTTCGTGAAATGGGTAAGGTCATCAAGGAAGCTCGTGGCGATGTCCAGGAAGCGATTGATATGGCCAAGTACGCAGCCGGTGAAGGTCGTCGGCTGCTCGGTATGACTGTTCCATCTGAGCTGCGCAACAAATTCGCAATGGCGGTTCGCGTGCCAATCGGAGTAATCGGCGTAATCACGCCGTGGAACTTCCCGGTTGCGATTCCGAGCTGGAAGATTCTACCTGCGCTCGTCGCCGGTAATACCGTCGTGTTCAAGCCCGCTTCCGACACGCCGCTGGTTGCCATGCAGTTCGTCGAAATTCTGAACGAAGCCGGCTTGCCACCAGGCGTAGTTAACCTCATCACCGGTTCCGGCGGCGAAGTCGGTATGCCTTTGATCGAAGACCCCCGTGTCGGTTGCATCTCCGTCACCGGCTCGTCGGTCACCGGTCGCCGCATCGCTGGTCGTTGTGGTGAGCTCATGAAGCGCATCAGTTGCGAACTCGGTGGCAAGAATGCAATTTGCGTCATGGAAGACGCGGACATCGATCTCGCCGTCGACGGCGCCCTCTGGGGGTCGTTCGGTACAGCCGGTCAGCGTTGCACCGCTACTTCCCGCATCATTCTTCACGAAAAAATCTATAAGCAATTTGCCGAGAAATTCGTCGCTCGAGCCAAACAGCTCAAGATCGGCGATGGTCTGGATCCGAAAGTAGATGTCGGTCCGGTCGTCAGCAAGAGCCAGTTGGACAGCATTCACGAATATGTCGAGATCGGTAAGAAGGAAGGCGCCAAGCTGCTTTTCGGCGGCAGAATTCTGACCGAAGGCGATCTCAGCAAAGGCTGCTTCCACGAGCCCACCATTTTCGGCGATGTGAAGCCGACGATGCGCATTGCTCAAGAAGAGATTTTCGGACCGGTTACTGCGCTCATTCCGGTCAAGAGCTTCGAAGAAGCAATCGAAGTGGCCAATGGTACCGAATACGGTTTGTCCCTTTCGATGTACACGCATGATGTTAATCGCGCTTTCAAAGCTATTGAAGAGTTCGAATCCGGCATTGTCTATATTAACGCTCCCACAATCGGCGCTGAAATCCAGCTCCCGTTTGGTGGCGTGAAACAGACCGGCAACGGACATCGTGAAGCAGGCACCACCGCCATCGAGCAGTTCACCGAGTGGAAGTCTATTTATGTCGATTACTCCGGGCATCTGCAGAGAGCCCAGATCGATAACTACGAAGGTGAATAAGTGAGTTTCCAACCTCCAGGCGGATTGCCGCCTGGAGGTTGCATGTTTTAACAGGCAGTAATTACTTTTAGAGGAAAACTACGAATGGACTTCGAATTTACTCCGGAGCAAATGGCTATCCGCAAGCACATGAGAGATTTCGCCGACCGCGAAATCGCTCCTAAGGCGCAGATGAATGACCGCGAATGCAAATTCGACTGGGATATCGCCAAAAAGATATTTGCAGAAGGCTTCCTTGGTTGCCCGATTCCGGAGCAATACGGCGGTCTTGGTCAAGACTATATCGCCTACGGCTTGATGACCGAAGAGGTCAATCGCGTATGCTCTTCGACAAGAACTTTGTTCTCCGTGCAAACATCGCTCGTCGCGCTGACAATACTGCGCTGGGGTACGGAAGAGCAGAAGAAGCACTTGTTGCCCAAGCTCTGTAATGGCGAATTCATCGGTTGCTACGGCTTGACCGAGCCCGAAGCAGGAAGCGATGCCGCCAATCAACAAACCCGCGCCGTCAAAGATGGCAGCGACTACATTCTTTCCGGACAGAAAGTCTGGATCTCTTGCGGCTCAATCGCGACTCATGCGCTCGTGTTCGCGACAGTCGATCCGAAGCTCGGACACAAAGGTATCACCTGCTTTATCGTAGACACCAAGACCAAAGGCTTCAGCGCAGCACCGATCAAGGGCAAACTTGGTCTGCGCGCATCCGACACCTCGTCGCTCTTCCTCGATGAGTGCAGAGTGCCGGCGGAAAACATTCTCGGTGGCGTCGGCGATGGCTTCAAAGTTGCCATGTCTGCTCTGGATAACGGCAGATACTCGGTAGCCGCCGGCGCAGTCGGTCTTGTTCAGGGTTGCATCGATGCTTGCACCGATTACGCTATGACAAGAATTACCTTCGGCAAACCTATCGGCGAGCACCAACAAGTGCAAGCCATGATTGCCGACATGGTCGCCGACTGTGAAGCAGGTCGCTTGCTCTACCTCAGAGCCGGTCATTTGAAGAACAAAGGCGTGCGCAACACGCTTGAAACTTCGCTTGCCAAACTATTCTGCGGCGAAGCAGCCAATCGCGCCGGTCACAACGCCGTTCAGATCTTCGGCGGCTACGGCTATTCCGACGAGTATCCCGTCGAGCGTTACTTCCGCGACGCCAAAGTGCTCAACATCTACGAAGGCACTCGCGAAATCCAACGCATGATCATCGCTCAAGATGCACTGGGTATCCGTTATGCTAACGGTCAGCCCAGCGGCAAACCGACGGCGTTGGCCGCCGTGGTCTAAAGACAACAGAAGAGCTTGCCGGTCTAGAAGAAGACTGGCAGGCTTTTTCCGCCTGTAGTCAACCAATGAACTGCGCTTGCGAAATTTGACTGCAATGAAACACCGGAGCCAAATATTGCTCCGGTGATTCGCATTTTTCTGCGAGCCCTACGAAAACAGCTTCCTCAGTCCGCCGGAGATAATATGGCAAAAGAAGAAAACATTTTGGAGATCGGTCAGCAGCAACCCGCTCCACCTGTGCGCTTTGAAATAGTTCCCAACGAGCTGTTCGCGATCGTAAATCTGCATGATATGCAGCAAGGCAATAGCGCATTTTCCTGCTGGTCGTACGTAAGTGATGGGCTTAGCCGCGTCGGACAGAAAGAGCTGGCAATTCTTATCAAACAGGACTCCAAGGAGACCGAGCACGACTATCCCATGGATCCGCTCGGACTGTTCTTGACCGTCAGGCAATATGCCGAGCAAGGCAGCTTTGTCACCGAGGGTGATGTCACCGAATTTGGGGAATCCGGATTTATCGATCCTAAGTTTCGAGCGATGGCATATCTTCGTCCGCTCGGTATTGCCGGACTGGATGAGCCATCGAGCTTCTTGAGCTGCGTTCTGTTGACCGACGACG
>CAZISK010000049.1:0-17019 GCA_964541355.1 uncultured Candidatus Obscuribacterales bacterium | reverse complement strand
CGCGCTAAACCAACCTTCCGAATGGAATATAAGGCTTTTCCCATTCGGACTTCTTTACTGCTGTACGAAGGGGAGTAGTAGGTGGCTGTAGCGGTGTAGCGGTGTAAGGGTTCAGCGAAGTGGCTCTTGGCCGTTCGAGTCCCGGACCTCATCTAGTATCGAAGTCGTTTGTGAAAATGAACCGGGCCAGGTGCATGCTCGCCCTATTGAAACTGGTTCGAGGAACTCATACGTTGGGCTGGTTTTTTGTGGAGGTTCCAATTCGGTTTGCCAAGCCAATTCGAGATCGTTTCACGCGAGCGGTAACCGGCGATTTGCAATGGAAACCGACTTTTTATTGAGTTGATTGCGAAAGGTCAAAACTGACTGCTGACTCAATAGGGTTAAACCCAAAAACCAGGCTGGGCCTGGTTGGGGGTATTCTGACTGTAGGGAGTCTGGATTTATGCTCTGCCGATTTCCATTCCGAAGTCTAGATCGATCTTCTTCTCGGCTTGCTGTCTCCTTTGTGAGCTGGCGGGCGCAGCGGTTTTGTTGGTCGGATTAGCTTGTTGTTGTTGTAGCTTGTAATCGGGCGTGCTTGGCGAGTTGTCGCGCATTCTTTGTAGAGCTTGCAGTCTGTTGGAAGTTATCTTGGCCGATTCAATTCTCGTATTTTTCTGGACCGTATCATCTTCAGCGAATAGCTTTTTGATCTTCTTGAAGCAGGTATTCAACAAATCACTCATCGTGGACTCCTTTGGACTTCTAGTATTCTCAGCTTGATTGATTGGTGTGTTATATACATCACGCATTCATATGATTTTTTAGGTCACTCTTGTGGGGGATATTTTCTTTCGACAGTCTTGTTCGTCCGGACAACCGCTTGAAAGTCGCAGACTGACTGGTGTTTTGAACATATGCACAGGCTCGGGAATCAAGAAATCGATTCGAGTTCGGGGCAATATCAAAGTACGTCGCACCCCTTTTGTTAATATCCGTTAACACTAGTATTCCCACGAAGGTGAAGTTCGTGAAACCCCCTTCATTTTTCTGTTAGTTATCCATTTCAACACTGTTGTCCCAGGAGATTACTGCAACAGAACAACAGCTCAGATGACGTAACAGAATCATGACTTTGTTTGGAGAGTCCGAGCCGAACTGTTCATCGAAAGCTCACTGGAGTGTACAGGTTTTCAGAACGACCATCGAACATTAGCCAATCCTTCTCCAGATTGCTGGTGAAACTGTGCGCGGTTAACGTGAGCTGCGAATTCTTGACGACATCCAGTCAAAGAAAAAACAGCGGAAGCCTCTGGTTTGGAGGTTTCCGCTGTTCGAAAGCAGTCAAGCAGCAAGCTTCTTACTTGCCGCTGTCGTCCGGAGCCGGGGCAATGTCGGGGGTGCCGGTGGACGTCGGCGAGACATTGCCACCGCTGAGCGGCTGACCGCACTTCCGGCAGCTGTTGGTCGTGATGGCGCACCGGGCGCAGAGCTTGTAACTCATGCTCCCGATCACGCAACCACACTTGGCGCAGTTGCCTTGGGCGGGCAGACCGACGTTGCCCGAATTCTTGCAGTTGTTGCACATGGTCATACTCTCTGATTGCTGGTGGCTTGCTTTTTCGCTAGACAAAAGCAAAGCACCGGTAGCAAGAACTTCGTGCTACCGGTGCGAGAACAGCGTTCCTAAGAAGCCAGCCGCTTCCGGTTAGGCATCTTTGCGCCGAGTATAGAGCTCGTCGACCATCGCGCCGTAGCGCTTCAGAACCTCTTCGGTCCTGATGCTCAGCTTGTTGGTCAAAAGCCCGTTGTTGACCGAAGCAGGCACCGGTACAACCGAGAACTGCTTGATCGTCTCCCAGCGCTCCAGGGACCGGTTTGCGGTGTCCACAATCTGCTGGACCCGCTTCACGACCTCGGGGTGCTGCGCGAAGAACGCAGCCGGGTCGCCATCGGTCGGGATGGCCACGCTTTTGTCGGTCAAGAGCTTGCGCGCCTTGTCCTGGTTGACGAAGATGAGAGCTCCAATGAAGGGCTTCCCGTCGCCAACCGGCACAACGTACTGGACAAGCTCATCGATGCCGTCAAAGGCGTTCTCGAGCTTCTCGGGTGCGACATACTTGCCGCCATCCGTCTTCAGGAGCCGCTTCTTGCGGCCCGTGATGTACAGATACTCTTCGTCGTCGAAACGACCGAGGTCGCCCGTGTTGAACCAGCCCTCTTCGAACGAGGCTTTGTTCGCGTCGGGGAGGTTCCAGTAGCCCGGCGTGATGCAATCGCCCTTCAGCCAGATAACGCCAGATCCATTGGCGTCACCAGGTTCCGGGACGATCTTGACGTCGACGCAGTCGATGACGCGCCCGACGGAGCCAGGCTTGTTGTTATCGACGGTGTTGACGGCGATACCGCCTGTCGACTCGGACAGACCGTAACCCTGACGGAGAGTGAATCCGGTCAGGTCAAAGAACTTGACGACGTCCAGGGCGATTGGAGCACCGCCCGAAAGCATGACACGCACGCGACCACCGAGGGCTGCTCGAATCTGCTTGAAGACGATCATGTCAGCGATCATGCGGCTCAAGCCGGGTTGGCTCTGGCGCATGGACCATTTGATGATCATCTTCTTGAGACCGGTAGCTGCGTTGAGCTGGGCCTCGGCCTTGTCCTTGATCTTGCGCCAGACAGCCGGCACGCCGAGCAGGACAGTAGGACGAATCACTTTCACGACCTCGGCCATCTCCTCCACCTTGCAGAACGCGGAGGTGACTCCGGCCCAGAGGCAGAGCGATGTGCCGTTGATGCGCTCGTACACGTGCGCGAGCGGCAAGTAGGAGAGGTACATGTCCTCCTTGGTGAAGGTGAAGCCATGGCGGAGCAAACCAGCGCAGGCGGACGCGATGTTGTGGTGGGTGAGAACGACACCCTTCTGCACGCCGGTGGAGCCGGACGTGTAGATGATGGTGGCGATGTCATTCGGCGCGATGCCGAGGAAGGTTCCGTCCGCAGACGGATTGTTGAACTCTGTTTCGATTTCGGCAAGCACTGCCAGCGCTTCTTTGCTGGGCTTCCGGTTGGTAGCACCGGTGAAATCGATGGCGTTGGCCACGGCATCCTTGAAGTAGATCGTGGCGATTTCGCTCTTCAACCCAACCTTGGCAGCCTGATCGGGACCATCGACAAAGATGGTCTTGGAGCCGGAGTCGTGCAGGATGTAGTTGACCTGCTCGGAGGCCGAGTTCGGGTAAATCGGGACGGACGTGCCACCGAGAGACTCAATGGCCAGATCAGCCCATACCCATTCCGGACGGTTCCAGGCAAGGATCGCCGAGCGATCCTTCTTGCTGAAATTCTGTCGCTTCAACTGCGACATGATTTCGGCGACAACCAGACCGCATTCCCGCCACGTCACCTTTCTGTAGGTCGGCCTCTCGGTAGGCACCAGGAATGGTTCGACGTTGCGGAAGGTCGAGTGGAGCGGAATGAAGTCACTACCAGCAGGGGACTCGTTCTTTGCGAGGATGGCCACCTGGTTGGGAGTGTTGAAAACGTGCGACCAGAACTGGCGCACCAAGATGTTTTTGTACTTAGTCATTAGGCCCAGGCCTCTCATTTAGCAGTGGCTCTGGCATGTCAGGCACATCCCTATGTTGGGAAGGGCGCGACAGGTGCCACTACCGACGGTGATGCGACTGGCAGTGAACGTGACACTAACCAGAACGACGGGGTGCCGTCGAGGAAAATCAGCAAGTTAAGGCCAGAAAGAAACCCGAGAGATTCGGCTGCTCGTAAGTACGATTGCTCTGCAATAAATAACAGTAGAAAGCTATCCTAGTGAGTCGCTGTTTCTCAAGCTCGCTACAGTTCAGAAATAGAAAGACTTCATTTCAAAATTGATCTCAAGTAGATTACGCCAGCGCTAGCTTGCTTCGCATTGATTCGGTTTATCACTGTGCTACCTAGCTCAAAAGCCGACTGAGTCCTCTGGTTATCAAGTTGACGAGTGTGTGATAGGTGTAATCACTGTTGTCAGGTGGTGGTGTCGTGGGTGGTGCGAAGAGTTGAAAACATTGAAGTTGTGTAGTGTCGCAAGTGGTATCAGTGGCGTTCAGTTGGCGCTTTGAGCTCACGACTGTAGATATATGAACTTCTTTTGATATTTCGCCTTAATAATGAACCGAAGAGACATTGGGTTTTGCTTGGCAACCTGGGTTGGGTGGGGTGCCCTGGTAGGTCTGCGGGTTCTCAAGAAGTGTCTATCCATGAGCTTCTTGATCAGACTGCTTTACATAAGGCCTAGCGGTACTAAAACCACCTGTGGAACCACTGCGGTCGAGAGAAGTAGGCCCGCCTACTTGATATATAGCAGCCGCGCTTTTTATTCTCAGCATGATGATCTTTTTCCATTCAGTGCTTCACAGGATTTTTCCTCAAAACTTTTTCCAGCGTCTTCACAAGCTCAGCCATCCCGTCCTCTCTCCCTGAAATGTTCTCGGGGAAAGGTAGCAACGAGCGCTAGTGGTCCACTTCGGTAGCCATTCGGGCCGCAAACAGGAGCATGTTCTTATGGACAACAATGTCATCACAACAGCTCCGACCACGCCTGAGCGCGAGTACCATCTCGTCTGCAGTAGCGGAGGTTCGCGAGCGATTCTTGGCAGTGCGGGTGTTCTCCTCGCCTGCTCTCAAGCCGGCGTCACGCGGTTCAAGTCGATTGGCGGTGTGAGCGGCGGGTCCATCCCGACTGTTCTCTCTGCCAGCGGCATGGACGCGAAGACGTGCCTGAGCCAAGCTCTTGAGATCGATTTTTCGAGCTTGCTCACGCGCCGCGCCAGCATGATTCGAATTCTCTTTGCTTACTTCATGCAACGCCGATACGAGAAGGTGCGACCGGTCAACGGCGTCCTCACCTCGGAGAAGCTCGGCGATTTCGTCGAAAGCTACCTCCAGGAAGGACAGCGCTGGCCGAAGGGCTACTGGACGATGGCGATTGCGGAGGAAGCGCAAATCGTTTTCACGGAGACGGGCGTCTTCGAAATCGGTTACGACGGAGAACTGCGCGTATTGAGCTGCGACCCGGGTCCTCTCGGTGTAGCCGTGCGCGGTAGTTGTGCTGTCCCCGGTATCATCTCGGCGCCGGAGTACAAAAACAAGATTCTGTTCGACGGTGCACTGGGGCCGGAGAGCCGTGTCCCGGCTGGTGTGCCGATGCGGCTGTACGGCGCCAGTCCGAAGGACATCATCGCCTGTGATGTGGGCGATGAAGACACGAATGCTTCGAAGCGCGCCACTTGGCTCTGGACGATGATCTGTGGCAAGGACTGCGTGCCTTCCGTCGAGGAGCCGATCTACAACGCCTCTCACGGGCTGGTGTACATCGAGCCGAAGATCACGTCTGTACGCTCGCTGCAGTTCAATCTGCATCGCGACCAGAAGTGGGAGGCGGTCATGGCCGGCTTCACCGCTTCTGTTCCGCAGCTGTCGTCGGCCGGTATCCTCACTGGTGACCGTCTCGCTATGGCACAAGATCTTGTTGGCTTGTACAACGAGATTCTTGCCGATAATGAGGGTTCTACCACCGGCGACCTCACGCGCGAGGTTGAGCGCTTGCTTACGAAGAAGGGCTTGCTGTAACGGGCCGCTACAAGTTGTCTCAGACCGGAACTCTCATGAAGAGGGTCCGGTCTGAGCTCTTGTCGGCTGCTTTGCTGGTAAGCTAATGGGGACTTAACGAAGTCCGTCTTCTTGGGGACCTCTCGTAAAGTTCCCTTCAGGAGTGCATCTTTTGATTCCAGTCAGCGTCTACGCATCCGGTACCGGCTAGAGCCGGTGGAGTGTGGGCGATGTTTTCATTAGCACTTCGCATAGGATGAAACAATGACCGAAAACAACAAGAAAGTGTTTCTCGTGGGTGGCAGCCGAACTCCAATCGGGACGTTCGGCAAGAGCTTGCGAACAGTTCCTGTGGACAAGCTTGCCAGTCACAGCATGACCCATGCGATCCGCCGAGCCGGCGTCCCTGCCGGTCGCCTCGACGGGATCATTCTGGGACATGGTTACCAGACCTCTTACACGCCCAACACGGCGCGTGTCTCCGCTCTGGACGCCAATCTACCGGCCACTGTGCCGGCGATGACCGTGCAGCGGCAGTGCGGCTCCGGTATGGAGGCTATCAACCTTGCCAGCGAGAAGATTCTGCTCGGCAAGGCCGACCTCATGCTCGCGGGCGGCGCCGAGTCGATGTCTACGATTCCCTACCTGCTGCCCGGCAATTTGCGCTGGGAGGGGTTCATCTCCAGGTGGTTCAAAGTCGCGCAGAAGGGACCCCGACCGACCTTCTTCGCTCTGGCTGACAACGGCCTGGCTCCGCTCAAGCTGCTCAACGACACCAAGACGGTGGCCATGGCCAAGACCGCTCAGCGGCTGGCCGAGACCTATGGCATCTCGCGCGAAGCGGCTGACGAGTACGCGCTTCGTTCGCAGGTGCTCGCCAACAAGGCGATCACGGATGGGCGCTTCCAGATCGAGATCGATCCGATCCTTGTCAGTGGGCGCGGCTTCTTCTCGAAGGATGAGCACCCGCGCGAGAGCAGCCTCGAGGCGCTGAGCAATCTCCCGCCGGCGCTCGGCACTCGCCAGATCACTGCTGGCAACGCTTCCGGTCTCAACGACGGCGCCTGCATGGTGGTCGTCGCTTCGGAGCGTGCGGTCAAGGAGTTCAGCCTCAAGCCGCTCGCCGTCCTGGTCGACTGGGCTGTCGCCGGTGTCGACCCCGACCAGATGGGTCTGGGTCCGGTGGCTGCCATCACGAAGTTGCTCAACCAGACGGGGCTGACGCTTGCCGACATCGATCTCATCGAGATCAACGAAGCGTTCGCGCACCAGTATCTGACTTGCGAGAAGTTGCTCGGTCTCGACCGCAGCAAGGTCAACGTTAACGGCGGTGCCATCGCGCTCGGTCACCCGATTGGGATGTCCGGTGCCCGGTTGCCGCTCACTCTCTCCTATGAGCTCGCCAAGCGCGGTCTGAAGCGGGGTATCGCTTCGCTGTGCATCGGCGGCGGCATGGGTATCGCCACCCTTATCGAGCTGCCCTAATCGGGGATCAGACTGTTTTGAAAAAGAAACAAGAGGTCAAACAACCATGTCCAAGGCAATCACTCTGAGCAAGCTTCCCAGCGGCATCGCTGTGCTCACCATCGACCTGCCTGACAGCAAGCTCAACTTCCTGTCCGGCTCCGTCATGGAAGAGATCAACGCCGCGCTCGACACGATCGAGCGCGAGAAGGCGACCGGTGTCATCGTCGTGTCCGGCAAGGAGGACAACTTCGGTGCCGGTGCCGACGTCAAGGAGATTCAGGCGCTCCAGGCCCAGCCTGCTGTCGAGATTTACAACGCTTCCAAGATGGGCAAGCAGGTCTTCGCCCGCTTCGAGCAGCTCAACTCCATCGCCGCCATCCACGGTAGCAGCCGTGGTGGCTTCACGGAGCTGGCGCTCGCCTGCAAGTACCGCATCGGCAGCGCCGATCCGGCGACCACGATCGGCGTGCCAGAAGTTCAGCTCGGCTTCCTGCCCGGCTGGGGCGGCACCGTCCGCCTGCCGCGTCTGATCGGTCTGGCTTCCTGTCTTCTGCCGGAACGGCTGCCTAACGGCATGAAGCTCGACTTCGGTTGGGGCGGGCTCACCTCCGGTGAACCGGCCGACGTCCATCAGGCCTGGCGCATCGGACTGATCGACGAGACGGTCGAGCGGTCGGAGCTCGTCAATCGCGCGGAGCAGATTCTGCTCGGTGCGAAGCCCAAGCGCCACACGCTGTCGCTCAAGGCGCGCATGCAGCGCGGTTTCCTCGCCAGCTCGCTCGGTCGCACCATCGTCTCGAAGATGGCGCTCTCCGGCATCATGCAGGCGACCAAGGGCAAGTACCCGGCTCCCAAGGAGATCCTCAAGATCGCTTCCATGTCGGCTGCCGGCGGCGATCGGGATAAGGCCTTCGAGGCCGAATCGCAGTCGTTCGCGAAGCTCGCGACCACGCAAGTCTCGCGCAACCTGGTCGGCATCTTCTTTGGCCAGAGCGAATGCAAGAAGATGCCCGACGGCATCAAGCCCGCAGTGACGGTCAAGAAGGTCGGCGTGCTCGGTGCTGGCGTCATGGGCGCCGGTATCGCGCAGGTCTCGGCTTACAACGGCTACGAAGTCGTGCTCAAGGATATCGAACAGTCAGCGCTCGACAAGGGCATGGCTAGCATCCGTGAGCTGTTCGACGCGGCCGTGAGCAAGAAGAAGCTGAGCCGCACCGAGGCGGATGTCATGCTGTCGGCGATCAAGCCGACGCTTGACTACGCTGATCTCGCCGACTGCGACCTCGTCATTGAGGCGGTCGTCGAGAAGATGATGGTCAAGAAGATCGTTCGCTCCGAAACGGAGAAGGCGATCACCGGCAAGCGTTTCGGCTTCGGCTCCAACACGTCGTCGCTCGAGATCGGTGAGATGCCCAACGAGCACCGCAAGGACAACGGCGACCTGGTCGCTGCCGCTTCGAAGGCTCCGGAGATGGTGGTCGGCATCCACTTCTTCAATCCGGTTCACAAAATGAAGCTGGTCGAAGTCGTTAAGGGCAAGACCACTTCGGATGAGACCGTGGCCATGGCCAAGGAGTTCGTGGCTTCCCTGAAGAAGTACCCGCTGGGCACGGCCGACAAGCCGCTCTTCGTGGTCAACCGTCTGCTCGCGCCCTACATGCGGGCTGCCATCGTCATGGCCGAAGAGGGCGTGCCGGTTGCCGACATCGAGAAGGCGGCCATCAACTTCGGTATGATGGGTCCGTTCTCGCTTCTGGACGACGTCGGTCTCGACATCGCTTCCGAGGTGATCCACGTCGCCCACAAGGCGTTCGGCGATCGCCTCTCGCCGCCTGCGATCATCAACCTCATCAAGGAGAAGAAGCTTCTTGGCCGCAAGGGCGGCAAGGGCATCTACCTCTACGATGGCGCCAACGGTGAGCGCAAGTTCGTCATGGATGGTGCCGGCACGTTCAAGAAGGGCAAGAAGCGCTACGTGCTCAACCCGGAAGTGACCGATGCTCTGCCGAAGGAAGCGGTCCGCAAGACGGAAGGCGAGATTCAGGACCGCCTGTTCCTCGCCATGGTCGCCGAGGCTGCTCGTGCGATGGAAGAGAAGGTCATTGACGATCCGGCTCTGCTGGACTTCGCCATGGTCTACGGCACCGGCTTCCCGCCGTTCATCGGTGGACCGCTCGCTTACGCCGACCAGCTCGGCATTCCGCTCCTGGTGCAGAAGCTGCATTACATGTCGCAGGTCGCGGGCGACAACTACAAGCCTTGCCAACTCCTCGAAGAGATGGCGAAGAGCGGTCGTACGTTCCGCGGCTAACGGCGCCAGGTTCAACCTGTTGGGAGTAAACAGTATGCCGGGCTGCTGTCACCACTGGTGATGTCAGCCTCGGCATGAATTACTCTGAGAGTCGAACGAGATACCAATCTCTGTCCGGCTCTCTTCTTTTTTTTGAGCAACGATGGGAGATAGTAGGATAATAACGCATCAAATTGCAGGATCTGGCTGTTAGGATGCCCGATCTCTTGATTGTTGGTAACAGAAACTTTTGCGTCTCCCTTGCGTTTAAATCAGACGATATCCAGCCAGCAGTCAGACTCCAGGACCATATCGAATTATCTAAAATTCTGCATCAAGACTGTATGACTTCTCCGTTAAGCTCCATGGAAGTGCGCCGCAGTATTTCGCACGACACGACCAGACCTGCTCGCAGACCAATTCTTCGAACTATTTGATCGATAGCCGAGTCGGACAGTCGTCCGAATCGACCGATAAATAGGGCGCGCTCACTTGATTCCGATTGGGGTCTTTGATCGAGCCAGAGGGCGAGCGCTCTGTTGGCACTTCGTCCGAGCGCTACTATTCGAGCCGTTCTCCGCCTGCGGCGAATCATGAGACTAAAAGATGCGTTCGACCCTTCAACATCGTCTACATTGAGAGTCCTCAGTTGTCCTAGCTTCACACCGGTTGTGGCCAAGATCCAGGCGATTGCCTGGTCTCTGACCGTTTCGCTCGAGACCTGGGCCAGGTAGTGCCGAAGTTCCGACTCCGTCAGAGCTTTTGCTTGCTCGGGCTCATAATCGAGTCGCAATACGTTCGGTGCCTCGATACTGCAAAACTGGCATAATTGCGAAATAGCAGTAACATAGGCATTAATTGTCGCAGGACTGGGAGAGTAGTCTGTCTGCAGCTCCGAGACGAAATCGTTTACGATCGACGACATCATTTCGTTCAGCATGACACTATCGGTAGTGTCTATATCGCTTGCTACACCCTCCAGGTTCCTCTTCGACAAAAAATCTTTAAATCGCTGAACCCTGCCAAGGTTGCCTCTGCAAGTGTTAGGCGACAGTCCTTTTGTTTCAAGCCAGTGATTGTAGTCACCAACATCAACATGAATTATCTTATTTATTCCAGCACTGTTCATTCGTCTCCCGACGCTCCCCTTTGAATTGGATCTGTGTTGCGAGAGCTGAACTACTCCATATGCGTACAGTCCAGCTTGTCCGATGATAAGTACGTTATCTGGCAACTGGCTGACATTTAATTTTCCTCGACCGAATCTTAGTCTTCGTCGTCGATTACATATCCTGAACCGCGTACCGTTTTGATTATCGAAGGAGCGCCCTCGTCATCAATCTGTTGTCGGAGGCGCTTCATGCATGTGAAAATTGCATCGTTAGCCGATTCTGAGTCGCTTGACCAAACTCTCTCGAAGATCGCTTCTGCAGAGAATATGGTGCCTTTATGTCTCATGAGGAATTCCAATAGATCATATTCTTTAGGACGCAGCCGCAGTGCGGTACCATCTTTGGAGACGCGTTTGGCCTTGGTATCTAGAATAATCTTTCCGCATTGAATTGTGTCCCCGATATAAGTTTGCGGTCGGCGCAACAAGGCTTGAACTCGTAAAACAAGCTCTTTCGAGTGGAACGGTTTCGTCAGATAGTCATCGGCTCCACTGGTAAAGCCTTGTTCTTTATCGATTATCGAGCTCTTTCCGGTAAGCATGAGCACGGGTGTTTTGATTCCCGCGTCGCGAATTTCCTTGCATAATTCGGGACCGCTAATTCCTGGTAGACCCCAATCAAGAACAATGATGTCATAACCATAGAAGAGGATCTTCTCACGTGCATCTGTGCCGGTCACGGCCACATCGATATCGAGCCTTTCCCTGGTCAAGATATCGACAACGGCAGAGATTGTCAGTTCGTCGTCTTCGGCTAGTAAGAGCTTGGTCATGCAGCTCAATAGTATACAAAACCTCTGCCCCAGATTCACCCGGAGACGTTCAAACCTGGATTGTGATGACCGTTTGGCAGCGGTACTAAGCGAACCAGACTCGAAAAGTAGCGACAGGAGCTAACTTTCCACGTCCACCACTAACAAAATACCGCCAGTGTTGATGTCGATGAAGTCGAAGCCGATGGTATGCTTTCCTTTGAAGCGGTTCTTGCTCTTGATGAACGAGAACGGCGACTTCTTGGCTCGAAGCTGCCCGTTGAGGGCGACGAGGAAGTCGCGCGGACCCATGGTCTTCGCCTCGCTGGAGATGTGAGCGTCAGCGTCGAGGGCGGTCTGGAAGCGCTGCTCCAGAGTGCGATACCTAGACGCTAAAATGGGCAAAATTCAAGTGTGTAGATGCCAGTAGGCACAGTCGAAATGCGTAGCTACATCGCGTTTTTCGGCTGCTATGCATAGTTTAGTGGAGATAAACCAGGTAAATTAGTGCTTCTGTTGAACTTGCTGAACGTCTATGAAGGCGAGAGCGCCTTGCGTTTTGCCTGATTTCAACTAACGCGACATTTCACGAGAAGAGTTTTCGATCTCAAGAGTTGGTGTTTTCAGGCTTCAAAACAAGCACCGCAAGTGGTGGCAATGTCAGTGAAAGCATCTGGTTCTTGCCGTGCATAGAGCCTTGGAAAGAGTGGACTACACCGTAGTTGCCGATTCCACTGCCGCCGTAGACAGCAGCGTCGCTGTTTAGAACTTCCTTCCAGGCACCACCTACCGGTACGCCAATCAAGTAGTTGTGGCGAACGACTGGTGTAAAGTTGCAAATCACCAGAACCATGTCTCTTCGGTCTCTGGCAAATCTCAAGAAATTGATGATGCTTGACTCGTAATCACTGCAATCGACCCATTCGAAGCCTTGACTGACGCAATCTTGTTCATACAGGGCCGGCTCACTCTTGTAATAGTGATTCAAGTCACGCAGCCAATTCTGCACGCCCTTGTTGAGCGGGTTGTCTGTGAGGTGCCAGTCCAGACTGGCGGCATGATTCCACTCGTTCCATTGTCCAAACTCACCGCCCATGAACAACAATTTTTTCGCGGGAATCGTGTACATATTGCCGTACAACAGCCGCAGATTGGCAAAACGCTGCCACTCGTCGCCAGGCATTTTGTTCAACAGAGATCGTTTTCCATACACCACTTCGTCATGAGACAGAGGCAGGACGAAGTTTTCCGAAAATGCATAAAGTCCGCGGAAGGTCAGCTTGTTGTGGTGATACTTTCTGTAAATGGGCTCGAGAGCCATGTATTCAAGCATATCGTGCATCCAGCCCATATCCCATTTCTGCTGGAAGCCCAGCCCACCGAGATACGTAGGACGTGATACGAGCGGCCATGCGGTCGATTCCTCCGCCATCGTCATGACGTCCGGATAGTTGGCGTACACGCGTTCATTCAATCGCTTCAGGAAGTCTATCGCTTCGATACTCTCCCTGCCGCCATACTGGTTGGGGAGCCAGTCTCCCTGTTTCCGACCATAATCGAGATAGAGCATCGACGCAACAGCATCCACTCTAAGTCCGTCGATGTGGTACTTGTCGAGCCAGAAGAAAGCGTTGCTTGTAAGAAAATCTTCGACTTCATAGCGTCCGAAGTTGAACACATATGTGCCCCACTCCTTGTGCTCACCTTGACGAGGATCGGCATGTTCGTACAGGTGTGTTCCGTCGAATTCGCCCAGTCCATGCCCGTCTTTCGGAAAGTGGGCCGGCACCCAATCAATCAGAACCCCGATGTCATTCTGATGAAGTGTGTCGATCAGATACATCAAATCTTCGGGCTCACCAAAGCGACTGGTCGGCGCAAAATAGCCGATGGTCTGGTATCCCCAGGAGAGGTCCAGTGGATGCTCGGCTATGGGCAAAAATTCGACATGCGTAAATCCCATGTCCTTAACATAAGCTGTTAGCTTGTCAGCCAACTCTCGATAGGTGAGCCAGCGATTTTCCTCTTCGGGAACACGCATCCAGGATCCCAAGTGAACCTCATAGATTGAAATTGGCGCATCAAGCCTGTTTTTCTGCCCCCGAGTCTCCATCCATTTGTCGTCGTTCCATTTGTATTTGTTCAAATCCCAGACGATGGAAGCAGTCTTGGGACGTACCTCCGCGAAAAAACCGAAAGGGTCCGATCGCTCCGACGGTGGCATGCCGTTTTTCGGAGTGACGTGATATTTGTAGTTGAAACCTTCTGCGATATTCGGTACAAATGTGGTCCAGACGCCTGAATAGCCGATCTGCTCCATTGGACTCGCGCCGGCGCCCCAGTGATTGAAGTCGCCGACGACAGAGACGCGCTCTGCGCTTGGTGCCCAGACAGCGAAGTGGACGCCCTTTTCGCCGTTCTGCTCGACCAGATGTGCACCCATCTTCTCATATAAGCGATAGTGGGAACCCTTGGCGTATAAATGGAGGTCGAAGTCGGTCAGGAAGTTGGTCTTGATCATTTGTTCGTTGTACTGTGGGGTTGAGTGCTGCGGATCATATCGCAGTCTAGTATGTAGTTGTTCGCCGTTTGAGCAAAATGAACTGCCCGGGAAGTTCGTTTCCCGGGCAGTTCCGCTGTTGCAGGGGCTCCGGTCAAGTTCTTCTCAGGAAGAAACTTAACTATCTGGACGTGAGAATCTTAAGCAAATTGGTCTTGTGAAGATCGTGCTTGTAAAACTGTTTCTTGATAGTTTCTGTTGGCTTGCGGTCAAAATCTAACTTGATGGCGTTTTTGCCTTTGCTTCACCATTTTGCAGGCGCTCTTTCCGGGTATGAGATTTAAGGTTTGGAGTAGCGGGAGCACAAATGAGCCGACCTCGACGTTGTTTCATCGCAGCGATTGCGCTATCTTTCTTGGCTTCGCTTTCGGACAGGGTGTGCGGAGCAACAGAAAAAGACGACGTTGAAAAGACAACCAAGTCATTGCAGAGTGCTGCGAATATAGCCTTTGACTCCGGTGACTATGAGAAAACCCGCAAGTTGTGCCAAAGGAGCCATCAGCTCAGTCCCCATTTCGGGGACGCTTACAGACTGGAGTCCTGGACTTATTCTGTGATGCACGACTTTAGAAGCGCATCCAGGATTCTCGCACGAGGGGAAGTTTTAGCACCACTGAATTTCCACATCGCAATTGAGCAGGCAGATCTATATTACAAGCTCAAAGAGACTTCTCGATTAAAGCAGCAACTGGACAAAGTTGTGGGCATGATCGATCAAAAAGGCGTTACTTTCTCGGAGCGGCTAACTTTCATCAATCTCTGTCATGATGCCGGCGTTCATGGCCTTGAACAAAGAGCGTTGTCGCGAGCCAATCGTCGTAAGGTATTGGAGATAGCGATATCTGGCTGTCTACCAACGCGTGACGACAAGAAGCGAGCGTACGATTATGCTCTAGCAAGCCTCCGAACGGCAAAGAAAGGTACTACAGAAGCAGTCGAGCTGTGCGACTGCTGCTTGGCCGCAGCGATGCGACTGTTTCTAGACTGGGATATGGAAAAATTGGAAAATCTCACCAATGCGGCATTGCCTGTAGATCCAGACAGAGCTGTTTTCCACCTTCTTTTCGCGACTTGTCTCTGCAGAAAGGATAAGGGTGATGCTTGGCGGCGCGAGTTCACCGCGGCGACCAAGTTGGATCCGACTCTTGCCGAACAGATTCCCCGGTATGTCCTCGTTGTTGCGCATCACCTGGTGGCCAGCGGAAAAAAACAACGAGCGATTCAGATTATTCGTGAGGCTGACAGGTGGCATGGGAAAGGCTCCTTCGGTGATACAGCGGCGACGTTCCAACTTTTGGTCGATGTCGAAGCCTATGACGAAGCGTATCGGTTCTTTTTACGAGGCCCACTGGATCGCTTGAGGACCAAGGAACCACAGTTCTCCTTCCTGGTGTTCCGGAGCTTTTCTCATGGAAGATTAGAAGAGGCAGAGAACTTACTTGGTCTTCGCAAGGCAGACCTTGCTGCTCTTCAAGATATTTATTGTCGTGTGAGACGGCACAACGCATTGCGCATGAGAGAACAAGCGATACCGGTCCTACTCAGCCTGGCAAGCAGGCTTCAGGAGTTGGATGCAGAAGGTGTGAGCGGTCCAGTAAGAGATCAGCTTTATCATCAGATCCACAGTTCGTTTTCTGCGTTGGTGTTAGATTCGAAGCGCGGGAATCGTGCGACTTCGCAAGGTTTGTATGAGGGATTCATTGAGCCTATTGTTCGAGCTCAAAAGCGCGGTCCACTTCCTCCATACTGTCTCCAGGCTCTCGCTATTTTCCACGCTCGATGCGATGAAATTAACGTTGCGGAAAGAGTTCTCGACGACTGCATAAGGAGGTTTCCCCGAGATGCAATGTCATATAAGCTGCGTGCTGCTATTAGGCTCAGACTCGGTAATGACGAAGCGGCAAACAGCGATCTTCGCGTTTTGAAAAGCATGAATCAGAACGTCACGATCGATGAGATACGAGACTTTCGGCGCTCCTTTGAGTCTAAACTTGCCGGCGATGTCATTGCTAATCGTTTGCACAACAGCGAAGCTACGGACTCCCCGCAGTATCTTTTGAGAGAACAGCGCGTACTGTTAGAGAAATGCAAAACGACTGGGCAAATTGAACCGCTTTTGCAGGCCGCCGAAACAGCCGTCGTGAGACGGGACTATACTCTCGCTCTTGGCCTCCTTGCGCGAGCGGAAAAACTCGACAAACAAAACGGTCGTGTGTACGAAATTCGCTCCTGGATCATGGAGGCACTTGGTAAGCCAGAAGCCGCTTTCCAGGCTCGTGAACAGGCTCGTCGACTGACTATGGCCACGGTCAAATAGAGGCACGTGTTTACAGATGAGACTGCTCCATAAATGCATCACTTTCTTGCTCCTGTTGATCCTTACTCAGTTAGCCATCTTCTCGATCTTTCTCTTCTCTCTAGAGCAGTCGCAGCAACAGCTGGACCAGGCGCGGCGCTCCGTTATGATTGCGCAGAGACTGACATCTTTGCAGCGCGGTATGCAGGAATTGATGTCCGGCTTTGTTCTTCTGATTGGATCTGGAGAATCGCCATGTGGAGAGGCATATAGAGCCAGAGTTAAGCTGTTGGCGACCGAATACGACAACTTAGCGCGGGAACTTAAGCCAGATACCGTTGACTATCGTGACATTTGCGCATCGCGAGCGGGCTTTGACTATATCTGCACGACGGTAGAAAAGATGGCTCATTCTTTCGATCACGGGGAAATTGATCTGCCTACGCTGTACAGATATAAGTCTGCTGGCCAGAGTGGTTTGAGAGGACATCTCAGCGATACAACCAACGCAATCTTGCGAATCGTAGCCCGGCATTCTCAGAAATCAGATCAACTAGAGGAGCTCGAGAGAGACAGACAAAGCCGGTTTCGGTTGCTTGTAACGGTCATATTTGTCGGCAATATAGCCGTATTGTCTCTTGTTATATTGTGGTTCAGTCGCGGTGTATCGCGAAGGCTTGGTACGTTGAACGATAACTTCTTGCGCTTCGGCAGAGGGGAGAAGCTTAATCCACAAGAAACAGGTAAAGATGAAATAGTGAGCCTCGATAATGCTTTCCGCGTCTTAGCGATAGACCTTGAAGAACGAGCCGCTAAGGACCGAGCGGTTTTTACCCATATGCCTAGTGGATTGATCTCTTGTGGCGAGCGTGGAAACATCGAATCGATTAA
>CAZISK010000048.1:0-17142 GCA_964541355.1 uncultured Candidatus Obscuribacterales bacterium | reverse complement strand
AGTACAGAGCGCATCGCCATTTGCAATACCAGAGCTACATTGTCGGCGAAGTGCTTCCCTTCTCAAAACAGAAAAATGACAATCCCTTCGTCATCGCAACCGGCGCCAGTTTCGGAGCCTATCATGCCATCAACATCGCGCTGCGCTATCCGGAGCTATTCAACCGGGCGCTCGGAATGAGCGGCATCTACGACATCAGCAAATGGTCCGACGGGCAGTACGACGATGCGATCCACCAGAGCAATCCGATTGAGCTGGTTCGTCGAATGAATGACTGCCCTCAGCATCTTGCCAAGGTCAAGAATGTCGACATCATCTTCCCCATCGGCAGAGACGATCCAGCCTATCGGGTCAACGCCAGCTTCTCCCAGGTGCTCTGGGACCGTGGCGTCTGGCATGCTTTCCGCGAGTGGGACGGCAACGCCCACGACTGGCCGTACTGGCAAGACATGATTCTCCACTACATCGGCGGACCGGAAACAAGAGGCTAGGCTTGCAGGCTCCTCGCGAAGACAAAAATCTTCTCTCGACAACCAGGACTTGAGAGTAGGCGGTGGTCTCAACTTTTCCTAGGGACTTTGAACGAAACGGACATAGACCATTCTAAAAATTAAGTAGTTTTTGCACGGCAGTTTGATTCCATGCGATCTTTCAAACTTAATTGATAGTAAGATTTTCAAGGCATCTTGTGTTCACACTTACATAACGGGTTCCACGAGCATGAAAGTAGGGCTTTTGGTGGGGCGTGAAGTTTCGTTCCCCGAAGAATTCATCAAATACGTAAACAACTCAAATCTCGGAATCGAGGCGGAGATGGTCAAAGTCGGCGGATTCAAAGCCGACGAGTTGTGCAAATACAAAGTAATCATCGATCGCATTTCGCACGAGATTCCATTCTATCGCTGTTTTTTGAAAACGGCAGCATTGTCAGGCACCACGATTATCAACAATCCCTTCTGGTGGTCGGCTGACGACAAATTCTTCGGAACCGCTCTGCTTGAGAGATTAGGCATCGCCATTCCCAAGAGCGTGCTCTTGCCTCAAAAAGGTTACATCAAAGATATCTCGAGCGAATCGCTGCGCAATCTCGAGCATCCGCTCGACTGGAACGGCATACTCGAGTACACCGGTCTGCCTGCCATCATGAAGCCCTTCGACGGTGGTGGTTGGAAGCATGTGTATAAGATCCACTCCATAGAAGAGTTGCTCCACTATTACGATCAAACTGACACGATCTGCATGATGTTGCAGGAGTTCATCAATTTCGATCGTTATGTGCGTTGCTACACAATCGGACGCAAGAATGTTCTGATCATGCCTTACGATCCGTCAAAGCCTTATCTGCAAGGTCAGTATTTCCTCGACAAGGATTATCTCGAGCCCGCCCTCGAGAAGCGCATCATTGCTGATTGCATCAAGCTCAATGAAGCGCTTGGCTACGACATGAACACCGCCGAATTCGCAATTCGCGATGGCATACCATATGCGATCGACTTCACCAACCCCGCTCCCGACGCCGACAAGCATTCCGTGGGTGAGGAAAACCAACGCTGGCTAATCGAGAATCTCGCGGCGCTGGCAGCTGAGTACGCGAAGAAGCCACCCAAGGCACACACCGAGCTTAGGTGGTCTGAGTTCCTCAGCCCAAAGCTCGTAGCAGCCAGATAAATTGAAGATCGCGCGCAGGCGGTCGTCCACCGCCTGCGCGTTTTCGTTTCTTAAGTTTGCCCCTCCCACAACAATTGGTAAATTAAAAATGTCCGTCGCCCTTCCCACGCCAGCCTCGGAAAACGCCACCATGCATGATCTGGAAAAACAGGCCATCAGTCACTACCATGAGCTGCTGCAATCGTCTCCGGAGCTTTTGACTAAGACCAAAGACGACCTCTGGCAGAAGCTCAACGAAGTGCAGTTCATCTTCGGCGGGCGCATGCTGAGTCCGTATCTGAGACCTCACTTTATCGCCCGCAGCGACTTCAATCGCGTCACCTCAGTCTGTGAAGAGATCTGGGGCGCCGTCTTGAAAGTCGGAGATCTGGCCATTGCCAGCCGCGAGTTGCAAGACTACCTCGGATTGACCGAGGACGAACGGCGGCTGATCGCAACAGACCCCAAGTTTAAGGGTGTTTCACGGCTTTCGCGTTTTGACTCGTTCCTTACCGACGAGGCCCTTTCGTTCGTCGAACTCAATGCCGAGACACCAGCAGGAGTGGCATATGCAGACGTCGCCACCGAGATCTTCCTGCAACTCGATGTGATGCAACGGTTTCAAGAGCGTTTCCGAGTGTCGAGACTGGATGGACTGAAGCATTTGCTCGATGTATTGCTTTCGGCGCACAAGGAGTTTTCCGGAAATGGCAAGCGCCCACAGATTGCCATAGTCGATTACAAAGGACTGCCGACCCAGAGAGAATTTGAGCTCGTTCAAGAGTACTTTGAGAAGGAAGGCTATAAAACAATCATCGCCGATCCCAGAGAGTTGGAGTACGACCGCGGTCGCTTGAGCAAAGGTGGCTTCGAGATTGACGTCGTTTACAAACGCCTCCTGGTCAACGAATTCCTCGAGAAAGAGGAAGAATGCAGCAACTTGCTCAAAGCGTACGAGTCGCAATCGATCTGTATGGTCAATTCCTTTAGAGGGAAATTGGTCCACAAAAAGCTGCTCTTCGGACTATTGACCGACGAGCGCTTCGAGAGCTTCTTCACGAAGCGCGAGCATGAGCTCATTTCGGCCCACGTACCCTGGACGCGACGAGTGGAGGAGCGCAGCACGGAGTACAAGGGCAAGAAAGTCGACCTGCTTGGTTTCACAAGAGAAAATCGCGACATGCTTGTGCTCAAGCCGAACGACGAGTACGGCGGCAAAGGCATTTTCATCGGCTGGCAATCGAGCGAGTCAGAATGGGACGATGCCATCAAAGTAGCGCTCACAGGAGACTACCTGGTACAGGCTCGCGTGAAAACCTCTCGCCAGGTCTTCCCATACATTACTGAAAAGGGTGACGTAGAGTTCATTCAACAACTGATCGATCTCGATCCACTTTTATACGATGGCAAGGTAGGCAGCGCCTTCACGCGGCTCTCTGGTTCCGAGCTCGCTAACGTCACCGCAGGCGGTGGCATGGTACCCGTTTTCATAGTCGAAGAACAAATTTAAGAGCGGAGGTTGCTTGATCATGGACCAGAAGTTCACAATTGGGATCGAAGAAGAATATCAAATTATCGATCCAGAAACGCGTGATCTAGTATCACGAGCCCCTGAAATTTATGAGCAGGCCCGCGAAGCCCTGGGCGAGCAGGTCAAAGCTGAAATGCACCAGTGCATGATCGAGATCGGCACCAACATTTGCAATGACGTACACGAGGCCAAAAAGGATCTGTACAATCTGCGTGCCACCATGGGTGACATCGCCAGGCAAAAAGGCTTGGCAATCGTGGCAGCGTCCACTCATCCCTTCGGGAATTGGGCGGACCAGAAGATTTCCGAGCACGAGCGCTACGTCAAACTTGTCGAGGACATGCAAGTTCTGTCTCGCGGTCTACTTATTTTTGGCATGCACGTTCATGTCGCCATGGAAGATCGCGATATGGCAATCCACATTGCCAATGCTGCCCGGTACTTCCTGCCTCATATTCTCACACTCTCAACCAGCTCGCCCTTCTGGCGTGGTATCGACACCGGACTAAAGTCCTATCGTTGCGAGATCTTCAAGAAATACCCGCGCACCGAATTGCCTGATTACTTCAGCTCTTACAGCGAGTACGACAACTTTCTCAAGCTGTTGATAAAAACCAATTGCATAGATGATGGCAAGAAAATTTGGTGGGATCTTAGACTGCATCCGGTTTATCCCACTCTAGAATTCCGTATCTGTGACATTCCCACAAGAGCTCAAGACAGCATCGCTATTGCCGCGCTTGTCCAAGCCATAGTAGCGAAACTGTACAAGCTCATAAAACAGAATCTCGGTTTTCGCCTGTACCGGCGAGCTCTCCTTCAAGAGAATAAATGGCGTGCACTGCGCTATGGCATCGACGGTAAGCTCATAGATTTCGGCAAGCAAGAAGAAGTACCGGTTAAAGACCTGATTAAGGAGCTCGTGGATTTCGTCGATGATGTCGTCGACGACCTCGGCAGTCGCGAAGAGCTGAACAACGTGTTCAAGATCCTCGAGAATGGAACCAGCGCAGACAGACAAATCAAGGTCTATCGTGAAACGAAAGACTTCAAGAAAGTTGTCGATCACTTGATCGAAGAGACGCTTGTCGACTGCCGCTCCGCCAACCACAAGAAAGAAGTGGCTCCGGTATAAGGTTCGACAGTGCGCTTTTTTCTGGTATGCGATGGCGATGTTTCCAGTAGACGTCGCCTTGTACGGAGCGGAGCGATTTATTCAGGAATCTGGATTCTCGCCTGTAACATCGGATAAGTATGGTGCCTTGTTCCGACGCAGCGACCCAGGATTTGAAGATATTGTTATGGTAAAAGTCACAGACTCGACGCCCATGCCGGAGGGATCGCACAAAGAGTCTTGGTTGAGAGTGCCACCGCATATGAAGTCGCCGCGGCATGCCGTTGCCTGGAGTTTCAATCTCAGTGAGCGAGACTATGCTCCAAACGTGGAAGCGTGAAAGTGCAGGCTCACGGTCTGCTTTCCTGACTCTTCGTTGAGGCTTTGGGCGGGACCGATTCAGACTCAGTGTATTCAGTACTCTCGACCGGTTGCTGGCTCGTATTGTGCTCGTCATCATCGAACCAGAATCGATAGCGAGGGAAGCCGGAATTGGTCTCGCCGACGCGCTCGAGATAGCCATGGGGTCCGTCTGGGCGGGCATGATGAAATTTGAATTGCCCTTTCTCACCCATCGGCTCGCAGATCACTTCGCAAGGACCATCCGGCTTCCAGCCTTTCCAGTAGCGAACGACGCTGGGTCTCATGCGAATAATAGTTCGTTTGAAGGAGGGAATGTGCCAGCGGAACTCCTTCTTGAATGGATGGATTTGATAGAACGAATACATGTACATCTGTTCGTTGGAGAAGACTTTTCCTTTGATCCAGGTCGGCGGATGCGCAGTCGATTCTAATCGCCCGGTCAATGGCTGGAGGACTGGCTCTTCACGATTGTCCTCGTCATCGATTGCCTCGGTCCCGGCACCTGTATCGACCAGATCCATGGTCGCACGCCCTTCCAGACCATGAGCCCGCGCCGGCGACACAGGATCGACCAGCACCATAAGTAGTATCGCGATTATCAAACAACGTGCAACGCCGCAGCGACCGAGTTTAGTTATTGGAAGCAACTGAGGTTTCATCGATGAGCGTGACGTCATTATTAATCAGTGATATTACGTCTTTCATTTTAATTGAGGTGACGTAACCTTGCCAGGTGCCAACACTGCGAAAAATATCAAAAAGCTCTGTGCGCGCATTTAATCATGGCAACCACATACAGGCGTAGTTTCACCATATACAATCGACATACAGAAGACAACAATGAAAAATCTGCGGCGAGAAGTTAAGCACCACACCATCGAGGGACATATGAATTGAGCCTTACGAACTTGCCAATACTATGTTACTTCGTACACTGGGACGAAGTGACCGGTACCTACATCCTTGGATTCATCGGTCTGACCATCATGTTTATCGCCTGCGCCGCGACATGGCATCAGATCAAGAACGATAAAAGCGTCGATTGTAGACCATACTAAAGGTTTCTCTCACTAGACCACGCTCGCTGGACTTCACTGGGGTCCAGCATGTTTTAGTTCAGCGATAGTCGTTTCCCCATTTGCGCTCTAGGCATTTGAGCACAAGGGAAGATCCATGCTTCATCGCAAATGAGTGCCCCACTAGCTGGGATAGACGCTTGCCGACAAGCTTCCTCCATACGTGCCAGCACGCGGACTGCAATTATAGCTGTTAAACAGCGACCGTCTGGCGCTTCTGTTCTTCAGTCTTGACGCCATCTTCGCGGCTGTACAGAGCTTCCAGCTCGAGGCGGCGAAACTCTGTGTTCAACTTCAGAGCCATCACGACCCAGACGGAGGCTAAGATGAAACCGACCGTTAACACGCCGGTCGAACCAAATCCGAAAACGGAGTTGACCAAAAGAATCAATACACCAGCAAAGCCTCGCGAGAAGCGGTAGAAGAACATCTCGATTACGGGTTTTACCGTGTACAACACATCGCGACTGGTGACGGTATAGGTGAGCTCTTTCGCCGCTTTGAACCAGGAATGACGGAGCGCTTCGTCGACGTGGAAAATCGCGACGATAATGAGCGGATTGGCGAACACGGCAAAGGTCAGGAGGCTGCCCGCGATCGCTACCCCGGACGAAGCCAGACAGGGAGCAGATCCGACGCGCTTCAGCACTGCCGCAACCAGAAATAGCTCGATCACGAACTCGCACATGGCACGCCATCTTTCCAGATTGGCATCCAGGGCAGCAATTGCGTCGCGACCGGTGGCCATGGTGTGCAGCACTTCATGATAAATAAACTGCACCAGATCCGGAGTGATACGCTCGAGGCAAACAACGCAGGTTAGCAACAGCAAGAGCTTGTTGCTGAATAGAAGTGAAAACGCTTTGCCCAGACCGGAAGCTTTGTCGTCACCCGTTTTCGCATCTGATGGAACCGAGCGCTTAGTTGGTTCTCTACCTTCATTGATTTTTTCGATGTAGAGGAAAATCGCCAGGGTGGCAGCAACGAATCCGGCCGCGACCAACAACATATTTGTTGCGCCGATGACTTGCACCAGAGCCGCGGTAAGCGAGCTTCCAAGGACTGCGCCCAGCCCGCCTCCGGCTGCCACGATGCCGAACAGACGCTTCGCGCTAGAGCTATTAAACAGATCGTTGGCGTACATCCAGAAGAGTGTGACACCCATGATCGAGAAGACGTCCAGCCAGATCCAGAACAGACCTGACGTGACTTTGGACTCGAACTGAAAAGCCTGCCACCAGAGAAGAAGATTGACGAAGAAAATACCGTATATGGAGCCGATCAGTTTTTTCCGAGGCAGATAAGCAAACTTGGAATAAACCCAGACGACAAGGCCGGTGACAAGAGCGGTGCCCATATATACAAACGGCATGTACTCGTTGCCGAGTCCGTCGAGCACCATTCCACGCCGGATTGGACGTAGAACGTAGTAGACACAGATGAACAGGAAGAGCCACATGAAGAGCAAGAAGGTCTTCATACGCTCGCCTTTCTGTACATTGAAGAAATCGCTCAAAGAGGACGAGTTAGACATATCTCATCAAATCCAGCACTATACGCCCAGAATGAATAGTTTAAGCGCGCCTATGAGGCGGACGTCAAGAGTCCCCCAATTCAGTTAATAATCCCCAATGGCCTTGCCGGAGCCGAGTTTTCAGTCCAACAGCCTTCAACAGTGTGAATTAGATGTCTTTGAACTACCGGAAGAGATCAGCAAGACGGACTATTCATGCCGCTTGTCGTTTTAATTATTAGTCTCTTCTTTTGACCGCTTTTTCCCGTTTTCGTTCACATCGACGAAATCAGAGAGCGGTATGTCGGTGCCGCGAGGTTTCGGTCGCGCTGATGTCAGCCACTCGAGAAAGCGGATCAGAATTCGGATAAATGCTTTTTTGATCGCATCCATTATTTGCCAAGCACCTGTTTCATCGCCTTTTCGGCGTCCGGGAGTCCAAAACCAAAGTATCGATTCCAGGGTCGGTCACCGGCATTGCGGCAAGATGCAATTAAGGCTCTCTCCACTTCAAGGTTGGTCATATTAGGATTTGCGCCCCAGATCAATGCCGCAACGGAAGCCGCAAGCGGAGAGCTGAATGAGGTACCTGCCACAGACACAATTTGGCCATCCCGGTCGGAACAATAGATGTTGGTACCAGGAGCGGTGAACCAGATACTACCACCGTAAGTGGAGAAGTACGCCAGAGAGTAGTCTTCATCCAGCGCGGATACGACGATCAAATACGGCTGCAAGTTGCTTGGATCGCGAGTACCGGAATTGCCGGCCGAGTTGAAGACCAGACCGCCTTTCTCATCGTGATACCACTTCAAATACTTGTGGAGGACACGATTGTACTCTTTGCGCGCGAACGTGAACGGTGGATCACCGTTGGAGCTAATATTGATGATCTTGACGCCGAACTCGCCGCATTTGATGATTCCTCTAAGAATGGCGGCAACTGAAACAGTTCCGTCAGCGAAGCCGACCCTGACTGGATAAATAACCGATTTAGTGGCAGGACCAGCCGTGCCGACACCATTGTTTGCATTGGCAGCGGCAGTGGTAGCGACCATGGTGCCATGTCCATCAACATCAGATTGGAGAACATTTTGGTTGATGGCATTGAATCCTGGATAGCACTTGCCTTCGAGCTCTTTCAATCGACCGTTGGTACCGGAGTCCAAGACGCCGATCACATTGCGGCTGCCCCGGCTCAACTCCCATGCCCCGTAAACATTCAACGCTGTCATGTACCATTCGGAGGCGATATAGGGGTCGTTAAGCGTACCCGGATCGATAGCGTCATTGTGGAACAGGAAGTCACGCTGCAATGATGCTACGCGCTTGTCGAAAGTGAGCTTGCGCTCGGCATCGATGAAATTTTGCGTGGTATCGAATTTAACCACCCAGGTCAAAAGAGAGCCTTCGCCAATTGTCTCTACGATTTTGCCGCCCATGCGTTTTATCGCGGAAGGCAGATCTTCTTCGTCTTCCGGATTCTTCTCGCCAGGTTTAGCCCCAGCAGTCTTATCGCTCTTTACGGAAGCTCTGTCGGCAGGTGTCGATGTCGCGTTGGCGGCGCCTAAAACCTGCCCGTCGGGACCGTAATTCTTGAGAGTGGTTGCCCGAAGTGATGGCGGCGGGCTAACAGCTTTGGCCGCCTGAAGGTTAGGCTTCTTGCTGCCTGCCTTTTTCTTGGCCTCTTGCTGCTGCTCCAAAATCTCGATATCAGGCATGATAACAAGCGTGTTAGGCACCATCTGGGTTGCCTTTCGAGGCTTGACTTGGCGCCTGGCTCCAGTCGGCAGCTTCAGTTTGGTTGGTAGCGTAGACTGCTGTGCCAATGCCGCCTCAATTACGCCTGGCTGAGCGCCAATGGTGAGCCAGCCGAGAATGAGGATTGATATACAGCTAATCCAACGTCTCAATGTGGGAACCTGAGTTGTAGATGGAATGATTTGTAGGCAAAAGAATACGCTTGAGGCAGTCGGGCTGTCTACTTATTAAGTAGTAAGAAAGACATTTTGTGATGTAAGTTCCTACCATATCTCAACTTTGTCAGCTCTGAAACATTTGCAATAAATCGCGCGAATCTTGCCTTTCCGCTGGTACGGAAGTCGAAATGTAAGGCATAACTTAATTGGAGTCCGAATATCACAAAGGACACGAGCTGGAGAGGCCTCAATATGTTTGCACTGAAGAAAACCCCAGCCACGGAAAGAAAAATTGAATATCAATGCCAGGACTGTTTCACGGAATTTTGCTTGATCAGTAAGCACGTTAGCTGTCCCAATTGCGCTTCGACAGACCTCAGTCACATGGTGATCATATACGCCGACGACGATCCTGATTATCATGAAATGCTGACGCAAGCTGATTACAGGGCTGGAGACTGACATTAGACAGGTGAAGACGACCTCGTCCGAAGCCAGGCTTCGCAGAGATCCGCACGTCTAAGCGCCCCATCAAATTCTAAAAAACGGCTGCGCGCTGGGATCTCGCGCTTCCGACAAAAGTCCTTTAAACGACAACCGCATGGTCCGGAGACCGCTCGACGCTTTGCCTGGTTCGAAAAATGCTATGTACCTTACGGCATAATCATGACCCGATGATTGGCCGGCAGTAACCGAGGAAAGTGTTATGAGAACTCTAGTTGCAATTGATGGATCAGATTGTTCTATGAAAGCTCTCGATTTCATTGCCCACCGCCCGTGGAACCATGACGATCAGTTCATGGTGTTATCCGTGGTGGAGCTCATGCCGGCAGAGGTCGGTCTCGGCTATGTTCCACCAACTGCGGGGAGCATAGACGAACAAATGTACAAAGAGTGTGACGACATTACTCAGCGAGCCAAGGAAAAAATCGAATACGCCCTTCCAGGATGCAGGGTACAAAATCATGTTGAAACGGGACCGGTCGCCAACACGATCTGCCGTTACGCAGAAAGCTGGAATGCGGATCTGATCATAGTTGGATCGCATGGACGTCGCGGTCTATCTCACTTCTTTCTGGGCAGCGTTGCCGAAGAGGTTCTGAAGCAATCTCCCTGCTCTGTCGAAATAATCAAATCGAAATCTGAAGAATTGGGTCACTAGCCAATTTAGGTGTTAAACCTAATTGCATAACTCCTGGTGCACTTAGAAAGGAATTTCTCTCAAAGGTCTAATAGATCGATGGTCAACCAGATAACCAAACCAGTCTCAGAAGTCGCAGCAAAGAAGACGTCACTGGATTTTTGCTAAGCCGAGATTGCCGATGTGATCCGGCACTTCAAAACAGACGCCCGCAGCGGTTTAACCGAGGAAGCAGCTCTTGGAAGACTCTCCCAGATTGGGCGCAACGAGGTGCAGGCCAATATCGGCATCGCCATGGGCGCACCGGTACTGATCTAGCCAAAGAAGTGTCCAACATGGTGATCACCGAAGACAACTTCAGTACAGCAATAGAGCAAGGTCGAATAATTTACGACAATATCAGGCGCTCCATCTGTTATCTTCTAACAGCAACGGTGGCGTCGGTGGTGACTATCGCGACTGCCATGATCTTTATGGGTACTCTGGGCGTTAAACCCAGCAGGTGAGTATCTCTTCAGGCTGAGGACAAAGCAGGAATAACGAACACCCGTTGTTATGAAAGTGTGATCGGACGGGCTGCGTTAACGAACTTCCTCTGCTAGTCTTATTACTGGGTACGAGGGGACACGGAAATGGCAAAAGTCCTTTTGGTCGAGGACGAACTTGATCTAGCCTCTTTGATCAACAACTGGCTCGCAAGAGAACACCACCTGGTCGAGGTTGTACATGACGGCGCAACAGCGCTTCACAAGCTTAAGGTAGCAAAATACGACGTCATCATTCTCGATGTCATGTTGCCCGGTATGAATGGTTTTGAAGTCTGCCGGCAGTACAGACAATCAAGAGGAGCGACTCCGATACTCTTTCTGACAGCAAAGAGTTCGTTGCAAGACAAAGAGTTGGGATTTCTTGCCGGTGCCGACGACTATCTAACCAAACCTTTCCATTTGAAAGAGCTCGAGTATCGTGTTAAGGCTTTGCTCAGACGGGGTACCATAGCAGGCTCCAACACCTTCCAGATAGGAGATGTATTGGTCGACTCGGATCAACATAAAGTGCTCAAACACGGAGTGGAGGTTCACCTTTTGCCGAAAGAGTTCAGACTGCTGGAATTTTTCGTCCGCCACCCGCAAAGAGTCTTTAGCCCAGAAGAGTTGCTTGAAAACGTTTGGGAGTCTGAGACTTCTGCACATAACGATAGTGTTAGAGGTCACATCACCAGACTAAGGAAAAAACTTGACACCCCGGGGCAACCGTCTATTATCGCTACGGTTTACGGAGTCGGATACAAGCTACAGAGCGACGATGGTTGATAGTATACGCATCAAGCTAGCGCTCTGGTTCGTTTGTATGGTCATGCTGCTTTATTCGATAGACAGCATCGCCTCGGTCATGGTTTTTAAAACCAACCTGATGCGCAGCGTAGATGTTGGTCTCGAAGACTTGATTGCAGAGCTCAAACCTTCGGTGAAAATCGTCGATGGACACCCAAGCTTGAAAAGCTGGTCCGCAGAGGCGAAGAACGATCCGATCCTGGCCACCGTCCAACTGTTCGATTCCGAAGGCAAGGCCCTGGAACAATATGGACCAGAAGGGGTCAAACAGCTCTTCAATGGGACACTCAGGCTGCGAACCGACGATAAGAACCTGCGTTCGATGTACGTCAAGTTTGACCACGAGGGCAAGCACGAAGGGTACATTCAATTGCAGGTTTCGACGAAACCGCAGGACGATGCAATCGAACAATTCTTTCTGGTCGTAATGGTGGTGGCACCGTTCATCGCTGCCGGCGTCGGCATATGCGCCTACCTGTTCTCCGGTCAAGCCGTCAAGCCGATCGAACGAACCCTGCTCATGTTGCGACGCTTCGTCGCAGACGCCGGTCACGAGCTCAACACGCCGGTTGCCACCATTGAAGCTTGCCTGGAGACCTTACGGGACCCCGGCAAACTGGGCAACATGTCCGACGATGTGTTCAAAATGATGGAGCGCGCCAGTGAGCGGCTGCGTCACCTTTCTAAAGATCTGATTGTGCTCGCTCGCATCGAAGATCCAGAAGCTGAGATGATGCGCACGCAGGTCAGAATCAAAGACTTCTGCGATACCGTCGTGATGGAATTGATTCCAGCCGCTAGAGAAAGGAACATCGAGATTATTGTTGATCCATTTCCGGATATCACAATAAGCGCTCACGCAGAATCGATCCTGGAGATCTTCAACAACCTTATAGACAACGCCATCAAGTACAGCGAGGAAAAAGGCAAGGTCCACGTGACGATTGACCAGAAGGATGCCCAGGTGACCATCACCGTTACCGATCAGGGTGTGGGAATCCCCTCTGACAGCATACCAAGTGTTTTCGATCGCTTTTTCAGAGTGGACAAATCGAGATCGAGAGACGTGGGCGGATCCGGACTGGGCTTGTCCATCGTAAAAGCAGCAGTAGACCGTCACGGCGGCACTGTAACCGTAGATAGTGAAGTCGGAAAAGGCACCACATTCAGAGTCACTTTGCCTGTATCAAAATCGCAACCCTGAAAACCGGTCCGTCACAAGTTCATAACAATTGTTGTTTATGCTGGGGAGGCTTGAATTGTATATCTGCTCAGCAAATTGGTATCCAAAATGTTTTGTAAACAAATCACGGTAAGTTCAGAGCATCAAGTCCTTGCATGCATTACTGAAGTTGATAACGCCTGGCGCCTGTTGGCTGAGGCGGTCGAGCAAGCCAGCTCACGAAAGGCTAGTTTGCGGTTGGTGGTCTGCCAGACATTTATAAAGGATCATACAAAGGATGATTTTGCGCACTTCTTCCGCAAGCTCCGGCACGCCGCCACTCAGGCTTGCAAAGATCATGAAGTTCGGTTGATCATCGAAATCCTGGACTGCGGCATGCGCGAACAGGTCGAAGTTGAAAAATTGATCTCAGAAAAGACTCCCGATCTTGTGATACTAAGCGATCTGATGCCCAGTAGTATTATAGGTCGTTTGTTACCGAGACGTTCCGCACGCCTGGCACGTACGTGCAAATGTTCCGTACTCCTGGTCAGGTAATCACAGCGATATCACCGACGATATCGTGTCATGCGGCTGCGCCGTCGATCCTCACGACTCGCTCTGCTTTGGGCTGCTAAACAATAATATGAATCTTCTTCTTCTCGTGCTCGATTGGCACAACCATTGCCGAGCACCGGCTGTGCGACACAATCGCGCGCGACACGCTGCCCAGGACACCGGTTTTGCCATGCGAGCCGAGGACGACGACGGTCGCATTCCACTCTTTTTCGAGTTCGATAATCTCTGACTTCGCATCACCCTCGATCAATACTTCTTCCACTCTTTCGGCGCCGAACGCTTCCTTTAGTTGCTCGGCACATTTGGAAACGAACCCGGCACCCTCTTTCCTTCGAGCGTCGGCGATGTTCTCCGTGAGCGCTGACGGAAGCAGACTCATATAGCTGTTGACCAAAACAGGATGCACGACGTGTGCGACCTTGAATCTGGTATTGACTGGCCATGGATAGGATGACACGTAGCTACCAAGGAACTCGACACATTTCATATCCTGAATGGCGATCAGGACCTTCATTTGGCTTTCGTCCTTGGCAGGAATGTCAGGAATTGTCTTCACGACTTCCACGCTGCAAGGAGCGTGTCCTAGCATCGACTCAGCAACGCTGCCCAAGAGGAACTTCTGAAATCCCTTTCGACCGTGAGAGCCAAGAATTAGAAAGTCACTGGGCCAATCGCGCGCCTCAGTGATTATGACCTCTCTGGCATGACCCTGAAGCACCTTTACATCTACTAGACAACCTTCGAAAATGGATCGGAGGCTGCCGGCCTTGGATTCCAAAGAGCTCTTAATGTCCTGGATAAACTTTTCTTGCACCGGCTTCAAGTGAGGCACAATGCTAGCCTCCAGACCCTCATATTCGTGCCGACCAAGCTCCACCACGCTGAGCAGGCGAAACTCCGTACCACCAGGCCAGGCCCGCTTGCCAACCGCGTCCAGCGCGACGTCGGCAAATTTGGATTCATCAAGTGCGATCAAGACTTTCATTCGGGCAATGATATCGCAAATACATCGCCGTCGACGCGAAATTTGTTACTGAACTCGATAAGCTGCCAATAGTGATTTCGACCGGAGCTAGTGAATCAGTATTACAACGGTGTTTGTGTCAATTTTTAAATTGAAAAGATGCCCAGAACGAACTTCAGTAACGTCTCTTCAAAATGCGGATGAGCTCCGCTATATTGAGACTACAAAGACCGCTGTACCCAGACCGTAAGAGCTTACAAACGGGTAAAAAAGTAGCTCATACAACTTGTACAGTACTAGAGACGGCTAACTTATTCAGTTAGCCGTCTAGCTTTTTCCAACTATAGTACGGACTTTCGAGGTAGCTTCTATTTCTGCTGTAACAACTCCAGATAACTTGAAAGCCAAGTTGGAACAAATGCAACCGAATCGCAATCTATCGCCATATGGATCGATATCGACAATATGCAATAGGAGTCAATTGAATATCGCTCCACCGGCGGTACCAACACTAAATATGGTTGCTCACTGCCGGTAATACCGCCTAAAAAATTCATTGAATCTGTAGATTAAACAGACCTGAATGGTCTCTAGAAATGCGAAGCTAAAATGAAAACACCCGACACCGCTTCTTATCAACAACTCCTGGACGTCTTGGAAGAAAGACTGTGGGACGAATCGCAATCCGATGACTTCGGATACCTGGTGGAGCTCGTCAACGAACTCTACCTGAGGACAATCGAGTCCAAGGCAGCTGCTTTCAACGGCTGTATCAGTCCGGCCACGGAATTTAACGCCCGCCCATATTGACAACACGATCGGAAGAAAAAGAGGTCTCAAGCCAACCAGGTTCGAGGGCGCAGTTTGTCTGGCTAGTCAAGCTTCAAGTAAGGCGGGGCGAGCTCTTGTATAATTTGCCATTCAATTAAACCGCCTGGCTGCTGGGGATTTCCTATGGCTGATAAGAACGTCAGTTTTCCGACTGCTGAATACTGCGTAACATTTCCTCGAAACTTTCTCTGGGGAGCTGCTACCGCTGCATATCAGATAGAGGGCGCCTGGAATGAGGACGGCAAGGGCGAGTCGATCTGGGATCGGTTCAGCCATACCGAAGGCACCGTTCTGAATTCAGACACGGGAGACGTGGCATGCGACCACTACCACCGGCTCGATGAAGATATCCAGATAATGAAGGACCTTGGTATCAGGGCGTACCGATTCTCAATCTCGTGGCCGCGAATTTTCCCGGACGGTCATGGTCTGGTCAATCTTGCTGGACTGGATTTCTATAATCGACTGGTAGATAAGCTTCTTGCGGCTAAAATTCAGCCATTCGCCACACTGTATCACTGGGATCTTCCTGAAAAGCTACAGGAGATCGGTGGCTGGACTAATCGAGAAGTCAGCTCTCACTTTGCCGATTATGCCGCTGTGCTGTCAAAACACCTTGGCGACAGAGTGCAGAACTGGATAACGATTAACGAACCCTGGGTGATTGCCAATATCGGTCATAGGACCGGTGAGCATGCGCCTGGGATAAAAGATGAAAAGATGGCCTTGCAAGTTGCGCACCATCTCCTTCTCGCTCACGGCAAAGCTACGCAAGCATTGCGCGCGGACAATTCCAATACCCAGGTCGGCATCGCGCTGGATATGCGCCCGACGTCGCCAGCATCCGACGCGCCGGAAGACGTCGAAGCAGCTCGTAAGACATGGAGCCGAGAAGCGCGCTGGTACATGGACCCGCTCTTCAAAGCCTACTATCCGCCGGACATCTGGACGGAGTACGGCTCGAAGGTACCCATTCTCAAACCGCGCGACATGTCCGTTATATCCCAGAACCTGGACTTCCTCGGCATCAACTACTACACAAGAACAGTCGTCGCCGACTCCGGAGTTGTTTCAAAAGTCCCGGGCTCACAATACACCGAAATGAATTGGGAGGTCTCACCGGAATCGTTCTGCCGACTCCTGGTCGACATATCTCGCGAGTATAACCTTCCACCCATATATATCACCGAGAATGGTGCCGCATTCAATGACAAGGTCTCGCCCGGCGGAGAGATCGACGACGAAGATCGACTCTCCTACTTGAAAAACCATCTTATTCAAGCGCGGGTTGCCATGGAAGACGGCGTCAATCTGCAAGGCTATTTCGTCTGGTCACTTCTGGACAATTTCGAGTGGGCGCTGGGCTACCAAAAGCGCTTCGGCATCGTGCACGTTGACTTTGAAACGCTCAAACGAACCGTCAAAAAGAGCGGTTATTGGTACTCGAACGCGATCAAGAACTTCGGATTTCCAAGCGCCAAGGACGAGTGTGAGCGCATCGCATCAGCTGCCGCCCTGAGGTCGGAACGCAGGTAGAAGCGCACCGGATGAGACGCTTGTCGCACGATGCAACGATTGTGCTCGTCGTTCCATCGACAAAAAACATAACACTTTTTCCGATCGTGCCAATCGCAACAATGTACTCTTCGACCATATAGCCGAAGAGAGCATTGCTCTAATCGGGCACTCTTTCGGAGCCTGGACGAGCTTGCTTATCGCGGGCGCGGATCACGTTTTCCTGGATCGACGAGTGAAAGCGGTCGTGGCGCTTTCGGGTCCGGTCAACGAACACGTCTACTCGGTCGACTCAGACAACGACCTTGCCGCGATCCATGTTCCGGTGCTTTTCGAATTCGGAGAGCTTGAGCCGGGTCTTGGAAGGCAAGACGACGAAAAACTATTGTTCGCGAAGGCAAATCGACCGAAAATGCTTATTGGCATTAAGAATGCGGATCATCTGTCGTTTTC
>CAZISK010000047.1:0-17316 GCA_964541355.1 uncultured Candidatus Obscuribacterales bacterium | reverse complement strand
GCTCTTCTTGGGCACGCTTGGTGCTGGGAATAAAACGACTGGTGCCGGCTATAGGATCAGGTCGACCCGCAATCGAGATGCCCAACGGAGGCGAGAACTGCCGGCTCACCATCTCTGCGACTTCACGAATCGAGTAGCCAGTTTCACTTCCGACGTTGTATGGTCGAAGCTGCTGTCCTTTAAACAGAATTGTCCAGAGCCAAATGGTCAGCTCTGAGGCATAGAGGTAAGAACGAATTGCTGTGCCATCACCCTTGATACCAATTGTATTTCCATCCAGACCGCATCGAATGAAATTTCCGATTGCAAAATGAACATCGAGCGGCAGGTAAGGTCCAACAAATGCAAAGCAGCGGGCGATCTTTATCTCCATGTTGCTCTTTCGTCCGGCAAGAGCGGCGTAGAGTTCTGCCATGCGTTTGCCTTCCGCGTATACCGAGGATGGTCGCATCAGGTCGGGACCGCCCCTGAAATCTTCATTGAGGAGATCGAGTTCGGCTGGTTGTTCACCATAGACTGCACCGGAGCTGACCAGCAAGAATCTGTCGGTTCCATGCGAGCTGGCAAATTCCAGCGCCCTTCGGGTTCCTGAGACGATCGTGTCGACTACCTGCTCCGCCCTGTCTTCGCTGAAGGCAACGCTCGAATCGAACGCGCCATGAATGACGAACCTGAAGTTACCGTCTGGAAAATCGAACTTCGTTATATCACCTTGCCACAACAAAATCTCCTTGCGGTCAGCAAGATGCGGGGCTTGTTGGCGAAATTGATCTGGATCTCTCGTCAGGATAACAGCCGATGTCTTCAGGTCCAGATTGTCATTGGCCCACAAGAGGCTCTCTACAAGCCATTTCCCGAAAAAACCTGTGCCGCCTGTAATGAAGATACGTTCGCCCCGTAGCGCTTCGAACAGCGGTTGGACGGTGTCGACGATCTCGTCGAGGTCTCGGGCCAGGAGGTTGTCAGTTCGCTGCATGGTGAAAGCTTACACCATCAGTACTCGAGTTATTCCTTCTTGTCGTCTGTCTCTTTGTCTCCGACACTTTCGGGTTTGGTAGGCTCTACCGACTGGCTGGAGCCATTCTTTCCATTCTTACCGTTCCTGCCGTTTTTTCCACCCTTGGTGAGGCCGATTAAACCTTCCAGAATGTCGACATTGATAACTGGCTTCTTGCCTACGAGTTTGCGATCGGAAAGTGTTCTTATCTCCTCGGCGATGTCTTGTTCGGACTTCGAAGGTTCGAGGATGGCGACGATGTCGCCGTAATACAACGTTTCTTTGTCGACGAGCGCGGCCGCCAGTAAATCTAGCTCTTTGCGTTTTGCTTTAAGCAACGCTTCTACGTTCTGGTAGCATTCATCGACAACCGCTTTGATTTCCTTTTCGATCTGATGCTCGGTGTTGGAAGAGCCCTTCTCATGGAATCCTTCGCAGCCTAGATGTCCATAGGCATATGAGGTGTTGAATGTGTAGGTGCCCATACCGTAGTTGCGCACCATCATACTGGCCGTTTTAGCGACGTGCTCCAGATCGTTGCTCACGCCGGCAGTGTTTTTGCCGGTAGTCAGACGTTCTGCAATTAAGCCACCGAGACTGACCTCGATATCGCACATGAGCTCATCCTTGTTGGGTGAGTGGTGGAAGTAATCGTCTTTAGCTACGGACCACATGTAGCCCAGGGTGCGGCTTGTCGGTACGATCGTAACTACTTGAATGCGATCCATAACTCTGCGGAAGTACGCGACGATAGCGTGTCCAGCTTCGTGATATGCGGTCTCCCAGAGGTCTTTGACGACGACTTTCTGACTGCGATGGACGCCGAAATTAACCCGTTGAATTGCCTGCACGAGATCGCCGTGGTTGATGATGAGCCTTCCATGGCGAATCGCGATCAGACCAGCCTCATTTACGACGTTCTTGAGATCGGCGCCTGAAGAGAAAACTGTCATGCGAGCAATTTCAAGTAGGCTGACTGTAGAATCGATCTCGAGATCTTTCGAATAATGTTCGAGAATGCCTTCGCGACCTTCCAGGTTGGGAAGAGGCACGTCGATCTGGCGATCGAATCGCCCGGGCCTGAGCAGTGCGGAATCGAGCATGCGGGCATTGTTGGTAGCGCCGATGGTGAGGACTTTGTGCTTGCCGAATCCGTCCATCTCGACCAGTAGCTGGTTAAGTGTGCGGTTGACCTCGTTCTGTCCTCCACCGAATCCACCCTCGACACGTTTTGAGCCGATCGCATCGATCTCATCGATAAATACGATTGCCGGTTTGCCGCTGCGGCGGGCCTGTTCGTAAACGGATCGGACGCGTTGGGCGCCCAGTCCTACCCAGACTTGCACGAAGTCCGTACCTGATAGTGCATAGAACGCCACACCGGCCTCGTGCGCTATCGCTTTGGCGAGCATGGTCTTACCGGTGCCGGGCGCGCCGACCAGGAGAATTCCTTTTGGTGAGCTGAGTCCGCTCTTCGCAACGAGATCCGCGTTCTTCAACAAGGCTACTACTTCATGAGCCTCATGTTTGGCTTCCTCCATGCCTTTGATGTCGTCGAGTCTGACCTCGAGATCCGGGACTCGTGAGAGGTTCATTCCAGCCGTGTTCAGCTTGTGACCTGCGGTCACCGAGACGCGATTGCAGGCTTCTTCGAGCTCCTCTTCATCCACCTCTTTCTTCCCTTTGCGAACCGCTAAAATGGCCGCTTCATTACAAGCCGCCGCGATATCGGCTCCTGAGAAGTTAAACGACAACTTCCCAAGCCTTTCGAGATCTGGTTCTGTCGCCAGTTTGATCTTGCTAAGATAGCGCTCAAATATCTTCTTTCGCGACTCGACGTCGGGAAGACCGACGTAGAGCTTTCGATCGAATCTGCCGGAACGCATGAAAGCAGGGTCGAGGCTTTGCTCGTTGTTGGTGGCGCCGATGGTGATGACGTTACTGCGGCCCAGACCATCGAGTTCGACCAGTATCTGATTGAGCGCATTGGTCCTGTTGTTACCGGTCTCGGTCATGGTACCGCCGACGGCATCAATCTCGTCGATGAATACGATGGCCGCGGGACTTTTCCTGGCCTGGCTGTACAGAGATCTGATTCGGGCAGCACCCTCGCCTGCCCAGAAGCTGGTGAAATAGCTTCCGGACAATCCGTAGAATGGCACGCCGGCAGCGTTGGCGATCGCCTTTGCCAGCATGGTCTTACCGACTCCGGGTGGGCCGACCATCATAATGCCCTTAGGCAGCTTAGCTCCTATTTTTCTTAGTTCTTCGCCGCGTTGCAGGAAATCTACGATTTCGGTGATATCGACCTTGACGTCGTCGATGCCGATGACGTCATCTAAGGTGACGGTCGCGTCATGCGCGATGAGCTCGACGCCGGACGTCAAAGTGCGCTCCAGACCTACCGTGACGTTATCCAGAGCGAGCTTGAGCGTATTAGTCGTGACCATGTTCGGTCCGCCGGCTCTCCGCGATATAAGGGCCGCTTCGTTGACGACGCTGGCCACCTCCGCGGGTGAATAGTTGGCTGTCAGTCCGACAACTTCGTCATAGTCGATCCGGTCTTCATCGTGAACGACTTTGGAGATGTAATATTTGAACAGCGCTTTCCGCTCTTCAGGGGAAGGCGGTTGGAAGTAGATGCGTCTGTCCATGCGCCCCGCGCGCATAAGAGCTGGGTCAAGCATGGCATCGTTATTGGTGGCACCGATGACTATCAACTTGGTGGTGTTGAAGCCATCCATCTCCATGAGTAGGGTGTTCAAAGTCATATTTTGGTCTGACTGAGCGCCCATCCCACGGTCCTCTTTGCGGCGGCTGCCCATCGATTCGATTTCGTCGATGAAGAGGATAGCGCGTTCGTGTCTTCGCAGTTTGCTGAACAGGGTCTTCAATTTGAACACGCCAAGACCGTAAATCATGCCGCTGAAACCGCCGCCGTCTACAACGTAGAAAGGCAGACCGACCTCATTGGCGATAGCGCGTGCAAACAGAGTTTTACCAACTCCTGGTGGTCCGATAAAAAGCATGCCTTTAGGAACATCGGCGCCAGACGCGATGTAATGCTGATCGTTCTTCAACATATCGATCACTTCGCGGATTTCTAGCTTGGCTTTGTCATTGCCGACCAGCTCATCTAGGGACTTTGGTGCTTTGGGATTAATCGGCGGATCTTTGAATGCAAACTTGAACATCTTCTTCCAGATACTCACCGGGGCCTTAGAATCGGCTCGTGGCGGTAGCGGAAAGATGATGCTCATCAATATATAGAACTGGAGTAAAATAATTAAGGCACCGAATATGGCGGCACCGATCATCGTGATGACCGAGTACTTCAACAGCGCCGGAAAGGATGCAAACGGATTCCAAAATTGCGATGTAAATATCAGGACTAGCGTCCACAGTATCAGAATCGTCCATCGGGCCCAGTTTTTCATTGCTTTATCCTGTTATCTGCTTGAGTTGCTACTCTATTTGAATCGTCCATATTGAGGAAAATCAATTTGTGTTGCCTGGTCATCGTTCGACTTCTGTTCCTTTACATCCTTCATGAAGGCATGAGGGCGGTAGCCGTCTACGATCCGGAGCTCTCCAATCATATTGTCGCGTTGATTCGGGTCCGACCGGGCTTCCGTGATTTGCGAAGTAAGTCCGGGCTTCATCATCGCCGGCTGTGAGGAGCCGCCGGCCATTACCGTTGAGACGCACATGATAATCAAAAAAATGATGACGTACTTTTTCATTCACACCACCGCCTTCCATGCGGTATCTGATACTTCGTGAGCAGCGTTGCGCAATCGACTGTCCTGCATTTGTGCATCAACGCCCAGCTTCAATTTAACTATAACTCCTAATTCCAGCTAAGGCTCACATAGACGAACTGTTTTCAGGAAAAACCCTGAAACGATTGTTTTGATTAAAGCTGCACCTGGTGCCCGCTGCTGCCGACCTTGGCGGGCACACTAATGTTGTTTTGGGATAGCCAGGAGCGCATGTCTTCGAAGCTTCTGGCGCCCGCCGTCGAGTCGACCATATGTCCTTCTGAAAACAACACGAAGGTAGGAACTCCGTTGACATCGTATCTGTCTGCCAGTGTCCCGGCTTTCTCCGCGTTGACCTTGCACAACCGAACGACGCCCTGTCCGTTAAAGGCGAGCTGACCCAGGACGTCTGCCATTTTTGTGCAGTTAGGACAGTGAGTTGTGTAGAATTCGACCAGTACTGGCTCTTGTGAATCGAGCACGAAGCCTTGAAAGGAGCCTTCGTCTATATCGACCACCAGCTCCTGCCCGGCCTGGGCTTCGGCGTTGATTGTCGACTGAGAGCTACTGCCGGTCGGATTGCCTGCTACCGGTGCACTACCACCAACCGTGCCGGATGCGCCAGAATTGCCCGAGTTCAGATCGACTCCAGGATCTTGTCCATTCATGCTGTTCCATACGCTGCCGATCACAAGCGCGATCACAAAGGCGATGAACATCTCTTTCATTATCTTTCCTCAAAAAACAAAGGTAGGTCTTTCAACCTACCTTTAATATTCCCATTTGGTGCGCAACTTCGCACGCTGTTATTACTTACCGCGCTCTGGGACTAAGACGAAGTCGATAGCATGGATAACCCCATTGTTGCATTTTACATCGGGTTTGGTTACTACTGCGCCGTCTACAACGATGATTTCGCCGTCGTTCTTCGTGTCGACCATGAGCGATTCGCCCTGGACTGTAACGACCGAACGCTTGTCTTTGAGGTCTGATGCGGGGACGATGCCTTTGACGACATGATACTTCAACACGGACGGATCGCTAAGGAGCTCGTCTTTTTGTGCTTTGGGAAGCTTGGCAAGCGCTTCATCGGTAGGAGCGAAAACCGTGAACGGTCCTTTGCCTTTCAAGGTCTTCGAAAGACCGGTCGAGCTGAGGGCGTTGGAGAGGGATTTGAACGAGCCGTCTGATTTAGCGGTATCGACAATATCCTTGCCGCATGCTGACTGAGAGCATTTTTTCTTCTTCTTCATCGCGTGAGCAGCATCTGGGCTCGCGAGCCCTCCAGCCAGCATCACGATGGACAGTAGCAGGGCCCAGGAACCCGTATTTTTCGTCATAACCTTCCCCTTTATTAGAGATGTGTTGAGTTTAGTCATGGGTAAATTGCGCTCACAAGAGCGTTTGTTCGGACTTATAAATGCTTGTTGATGGTCTGGAGCAGCTCTTCCTTGGAGCGCAGCCCGACCAGTTGGTCAGCTACTTTTCCGCTCTTGAACACGATCAGGCAGGGGATACCCCTGATATTGTATGCCTGCGAAGTTTTTGGGTTCTCGTCGGTGTTGAGCTTGGCTACTTTGACCTTGCCTTTGAGCTCGTTGGAGAGCTCTTCGACGATCGGTCCCTGTCTGCGGCATGGACCGCACCAGGGTGCCCAGAAGTCTACAAGCACCGGCTTGTCGGACTTTAAGACTTCTTTTTCAAAACTTTGGTCGGTGACCTGCAGAACGGAGTCTTGGGCAGACTTCGCTTTGTCCTCAGCCTGACAGGCGGGCAACGCAGCGGCAACGATCATCAAGACCGAACAGGCTATCACTGTCTTTTTGAGAATATTCATTGACACCTCACCTTTGAGTAACTCAAAACTTACCCGCTTTTCCGGCGAGTTAAGTGGGGCAGGTTTGGAGCAGAATCTGTATTAGACGTGCTTGTTAATTGCCGATGCCAGCGTCGATTTGGGAACCGCACCAACAACTTGCTCGACCACCTGTCCTTGCTTGAACAGGTAGAGGCTAGGGATGCCTCTAATGTGATACGCCTGGGCTGTCTTAGGATTCTCATCGGTATTCAACTTGACTACCTTGATCTTTCCTGCGAAATCCTTGGAAAGATCCTCGACTACAGGCGCTACCGCCTTACAAGGACCGCACCAGGGCGCCCAGAAGTCTACCAGTACCGGGATATCAGCCTTTAGAACTTCCTGTTCGAAGGTTGCATCGGTTACGTTTGCCACCGTAGACATTGCGGAATAGACCTCCAGAACTTACTACTATTCTTCCATTTCGGAATTATAGTTACAAAACACCAGTTTCCCACAGAAAGGCCGTTTTGTCTTAAAAGTCTGGGATTCGTTAAAGTACAAATTGTGCTGATAAACATTTTTGACCTACTCTAATGAGCCCAACTGCGGCTAAAAACGGCTCGCGTAAAAATTCGGTGAGAAAATGAGTTTCGCGTAGATTCCACGTTACGATGGGTGTTGTGAAGATTCGAGCAACACGTCATGAGCACTCTGCTTAAGAATAAGGTCTATCAATGGTTTTTCAGCAGTCTGGCTAACCAGCTGCTTTTTACTTATCTACTCATCATCACAATAGCTTTGCTCGCGGTCAGCCTCTGGGCTCTTGTAACGATCAAGAGTGAGTCAGTCACGGATTTGCAGCGGCAATTGGAAGTCGAAGCCGTCAACCTGGCGCTCGAAATCGACAACGATCTCGGTTATGACTCGCAGGCGGCAAGAGATCGAATTCAGTCGGCCGTGGATAGGCGTGCCACCAAAGTTGGTGTGACCATTACTGTTGTAAACAGAGACGGGCGAGTGCTGGCCGATTCGACACCAGATGACGAGACGGCGCTTGATAGCCAGGGACAAAACATATCCCGAGACTCTGAAATCAACGACGCACTTGCTGGAATTATCGCAATCGTTACAAGGAATCAGGAGCGAACCAACACCAACTGGTTGTATGTCGCCTATCCGATTCGTTCTTCCGGAACTACCGCAGGCGTCGTACGCGTAGGCATGCAGCTTACGGAGGTGGAGCAACGGTTGAGAAGGGACTTGATTATCTTCCTCGAGATCATTCTCGCCACAGCCGTAATCACAGTTGCCATAAGCCTCTGGCTGGCGGAGCGTGTCAACCGTCCGGTGAAAGAGATGAGCAAGTTAGCAAAAGAGATATCCATTTCCGGTGACTTGTCGAGCTTCCTGCCGGTCGGACGTCGAGACGAGATTGGGGAGCTCAGTTTGTCGTTCAACCAGATGATCGGCCGATTGCGGGAGCAGGAGCGCCTGCGTCAGGAGTTCATCGCCAATGCCAGTCACGAACTGAAGACGCCGACGATGGCTATTGGTTCGGTTGTAGACGCGATGATGGCTGGAGCTGCCGAAGATCCGCCTTTGCGCGGAAAGTTTCTCAAATCATTGGAAAAGCTTGTAGAGCGGCAGACCAATCTGATTCGCGATCTGCTCGACATCTCAAAGTTGGACTCGTCCACCAGCGATATTAAAGATTGGCGGCATGAAGTCAATCTTAATCAGGTTTTGCTCGAAGCTGTCGATCAGGTCAGATCGCAGGCCAGCAGTAAAGATGTCCACCTCCTTGTTCCGGATTGGCTTGAAAACTCGAACGGCGAGGGCTTCAAACTGAAAGGCAACGGCGATCAACTTCAGCGGGCGTTCATCAATCTTCTCGGTAATGCGGTCAATTACACGCCTTCCGGAGGAAGAGTATCACTCACCTGTGACGAGCCGGACAATACCAGGGTGCAGATATTGATCCAGGACACCGGTGCCGGCATCGCTACAGAAGATCTTCCTCATATTTTCGAGCGTTTCTATCGCGGCGATAAATCGCGCAACCGCCAGGCAGGCGGCTCCGGTCTGGGTCTTGCGATCACACACGAGATCGTGGCCCGTCACTATGGAACGATTGAAGTAGAATCGACGGTCGGAAAAGGTTCGACCTTCAAGGTGACTTTGCCGGCCAGTCGGGAGGCATTGTAGTCGAAGAAGAATCGAGGTCGCCGTTCCTGCACCTGGAATCATTGTCGACCATTATTCATCGCATTTAATCGCCGCGGTTCCGTTGTTAACAGGGATGCAGTTCTCGTGCTAAATTTAGCCGAGGAGATTGCCATATGTTCGAGAAAGTCCGAAATTTCTTGCTCAGCAAGATCGCCGTCAAAGCGCCAGTTCAGGAGCCGGAGCCAGAGGTGGAATCCGGCGAATGCTGCGAAGGAATTGTCCACATCGCGTACCGGGGAGTCAGTGACGATCGCCAATACGTTGCCTATTCACGTAAATGGCCTGAAGTGAAGTTTTTCAAGCCGCATGGTCTCAAGGTATTCTGTGCGGGTTGCCGACGGCGCTTGCTTTGAGTTATGGTGCACCGGTCGGAATGTCGTGCCGAACGTCTTATCTCGAATTGTCGGTCGACTGCTGGAGATAATCGACGCCTTCCGACTGCTGACCGGAAGAGCTTGAATAACTGTAGGTCCTAGTCGTTGGGTGTGGACGACTTGATGAAGAGCTGTTGCTGCCACCATATTTTCGTAATTTGTCCATCTCTTGTACGACCGGGGCCCATCCACCCCCACCTTTCATCATGTTTTGCACCTCGCGAGCAGCCTTGATACGCTCTTGTATCAAGGCGGTCTCCGCTTTCATTAGTTCAAGCTGTCTTGCATGTGGATCGGCTGCAGATTTGCCTTTGGACGGCCGGTCCGAGACCACTATCCCTGCTTGCACGCTCTGATCTGGTTGGGACTTCTCTGTTTTTGGGGTGGTATTGGATGTGGTGCTGGTCGGCGCGGCATTGTTGCCCGCCGGCGAATCATCAAAGTGTTGGGGAGTCTTTGAGACAACCTGTTTTGGTGGAGGCTCATCGGCGATGTGTTTGGCCTTATCCATCAAATCGACGATTCTTTTTTTCAAACTTTCCTTGATCTTTTCTTCGGGAATCTCCTGGCAGGCAGTGAGAGCCTTGTCCAGTCGTGACCGGGCATCTTTACCAAAACCCTGTCTCATGCGCACCTGAGCACTTTCGAACAGAGTATTGGCGAGCGCTTCGTCTCGCGTTTCAGTTTCGTTGGCATAGACATCGATCGCTTGATCGTATAGATTCGCGGATTGTTCGTAATCGAGATAACGCTCATTCTTGGCTGATTTGGCCAAGATGTCCGCGAGTTGATTATTGCGGCGCCAGTCGGTGGCCAAGTCTCTGGCCTCGGCGTAGTAGTCTTCAGCTTGCGAATACGACTTCTGCTTCGATCTTATGTCTGCCATTCCTACGAGCGCGTCCAGATAATGTTCTTGATTGTTCTGCGAATTGAGGCGAAGTCTCCGCGCTGCTTCGGCGAATTTGTCGAATGCCACGGTCAGCTCTCCCTTTGCGGCCAGGATTCGCCCCAGGCGTGCCTGAATTCGTCCTTTAGCGTCATCATCGGACTCGACCATCTCGAGCGCTTGCTCGTACTGCTGTTGCGCTTCAACGTAATGTGCTCGTCCGGAGGCGAAGGTCTTATCAGCGGTGGTTATGGCGGCTTTGGTGGCATCAACTTTCATGTTGTGGTGAATCTGACCCCAACCCAGGTAGCCGGCTGCTCCAATTAGGACCATCACGCATGCGGCTAAAGTCAGCGTTGTCGCCCCGGAGGATGGTGTTTGCTCCAGATCTTGCCGGCGCAATTTTTTCACTTCCAGGGAGTGGCTGCCGGTATCATGATGAGCGTCCCCGGCGCCTCTTTTGGTCAGCATCGAGAAGCCCCCGGTTGCGCTTGAATCAGCTTGCCAGGACATCGGTTTGGGGGCGGCTTCACTCTCCCCGCTGGGCGTTTGATGTTGCCATTGCAAACCCTGGGGTCTGGGGGTAGCCTGGGCGGAGCGTTCTGCCGATGCCTGTCGTTCTAGAGGGCGTTCGGATGGACGGGCAACCGGCGCCACACGTAAGTTGCCGGTGTTACTCAAAACAGTCACACCCTCGAGAACCCCATTTAGAGCCGCTAAGACCTCGCCTGCTGTTTGAAACCTCGAATTGGGATTAGTCTCCAGGCATTTATGAATCAAAGCCGCGAAGCCAAGCTCCACCAGTCCGCTGCACTTCGGTGCAAGCGGCTCGGGTTGCTCGTTGGCGTGTCGAAAGACTGTGTGCAGTGAATTATCACCAAGCAAAGGCGGTTGTCCGTCCATGCATTCATACATCACACAACCGAGTGCATAGATGTCGGAGCGTGCATCGGTTTTCTTACCGATGCATTGCTCGGGGCTCATGTAAGGTGGGCTGCCGAAGATCGCGCCGGTCTTTGTGAGATGCTGGTTGGCAGCCTCATCTCCAAGGAATTTGGCGATTCCGAAATCGAGCAGTTTGACATAGCGCTCGCCATCGATGAGTTGAATCATGATGTTGCTTGGCTTCAGATCTCGGTGCACAATTCCGTTGTTGTGTATGTGCTGCAATGCCTTTGCGACTTGTTTGAAAACATCGATCAGTTCGCTTGCATCGGGTCGACCATAGTTGGCCAGAGCGAAATCAAGGCTCATTCCTTCGATATACTCCATCACCAAGTATGGAATCGATTCGTTGACGAAACCGAAATCGAATACTGAGACCAGATTGGGATGAGAGAGCTTACTGCCTGCTTGAGCTTCCAGTGCAAAGCGTTGCCTGCTGTGCTCATCCATATCCATGTCTTGGTTGAGAACCTTGATGGCGACGAGCTTTTTGAGGCCGGTGTGGCGCCCTTTGATGACTGTGCCCATGCCACCCTGTCCAAGCGTCTCCAGGATCTCGTATCGAGTTCCGAAGTCGCTTGAAGACAGATTAAGCTCTTCAGGAGTGGGTAGGCTGATTGCCTCTGCCACTGCTAGGCCCCCATGCAATGACGTCGCTCACGTGATTCCGCATTTAACATTCCCGAGGCATATAGGAATCAAACTATATAAAGAGGGCTACCGCGATAACATGAGGCGATGAAATTGGTATCGCATATGGTGCAGATTCTCGTCTTTTTTATTTTTATACCAGCAATACCCAAATGGTTACCGGCTTCGAATTTCGAAGCTCAAATGAAATTGGATTGGCTTTCGCTAAGAGACTTCCGCCACTAGAGCGTTGCGAAGCGAGCCTTTGCTGCGCTCTAGAAGCTCTTCCGCCTGCATGCGTCCGATCTTGCGCTTCACCATGAGGATGGCCGTCTTCGCTCTTTCGTGTGATGCGACTAAAGCACCTTCTGCCAGGTGTCTGGGCACGCCGCCGAGCAGAGAGATGATGGAGACGGCACGCTCTCTCAATTTTCCGTTGGTCGGTTGCAGGTCTACCATCAAGTTTTCGTATACCTTTCCGAGGCGCACCATGGCACAAGTGGAGAGCAGATTCAGAACCATCTTCTGCGCCGTACCAGCTTTCATGCGGGTCGAGCCGGACAAGGCTTCTGGTCCAACCAGTACTGTGATGGTGACATCGCAGGTCTCGGCCAGCTGCAGATTGGGATTGTTGATGATTGCGATTGTCGAGGCGCCTAGCTCTTTTGCTTTCTCCAACGCGCCGAGAACATATGGCGTGGTGCCGGATGCAGTGATACCAATTACGGTGTCACTGGGATTGATCTTTGCCAATTCGGCATCTTTGGCACCGGGCTCTTTCAAGTCTTCGGCCCCTTCGAATGCCTGGAACATAGCTTCTCTGCCGCCGGCGATATAGGCAACTACCTGTTCCGGTCTGACGCCGAAAGTCGGCGGGCATTCAGCAGCATCGAGAACGCCTAATCTTCCGCTTGTGCCGGCGCCAAAGTAAATCAGTCTACCTCCGGCTCTGAGCTTCTCGACGATGATGTCGACCGCTTTGGCGATTTCCGGGATGACCTCCTTCACTTTTTGAGCGACAATGAGGTCTTCAGCCTGGACGCGATCGACCAGCTCCAGCGTGTTCAACAGATCGAGATCCATTGTCTGGTCGTTGCGTTCTTCCGTGACTGGACGTGTGAACTCCGTTGTGTATCCCATCTGTGTCAATCTCCAGAGACTCCTTTGCAATTACGATTGTCCTATGTATCCGATCTTTTTGATACGGAATATATGGGAACTTTTCGGTTAATTAACTTCTGGCAAGCGCCATTTCCCGTCTCACATTAGAAGGGTGTCCGTAGCCGAGGTTGATGTGGGAGCGCTTCACGAACTTGCCGTCGCCCGCTTTTCCTGTGTATTTGCCGCTTTCGATAATGACCTTTCCGCGGGACAGGACACATTCGGCCACGCCCTGAACTTCAACTCCCTCGTAACAGCTGTAATCTACCCGCATATGGTGGGTCTTAGCGCTGATAGTCATCTTCTTCTCAGGATCGAAAACGACGATGTCGGCATCCGAGCCCACTGCAATAGTGCCTTTCTTTGGGAATAAACCAAAAATCTTGGCTGGGTTGGTCGAGGTGATTTCCACGAAGCGATTGACTGAGATGCGTTTTCCAACAACGCCGCCGTTGTAGATGAGACTCATACGGTGCTCGACTCCAGGTCCGCCGTTGGGAATCTTCGTGAAATCATCCTTGCCCAGCTCTTTCTGCTCCTTGAAGCAGAAGGGGCAGTGATCGGTCGAGATTACTTGCAGATCGTTCATCTTGAGACCGGTCCAGAGCTCGTTCTGATTCCACTTTTCGCGCAGCGGAGGAGTCATAACGTACTTGGCGCCTTCGAAATTCTCCTGCTCGTAATGGCTGTGATCCAGGAAAAGGTACTGAGGGCAGGTCTCGGCGAAAGCCGGTATGCCGAGGTCTCGAGCCTCCTGAACTTTTTTTAGTGCATCGTAACAGCTCAAGTGCACGATATAGACAGGCGATCCGGCCATCTCCGCCAGGGCGATTGCCCGGTTGACCCCTTCGGCCTCAGCTTTTGTCGGTCGAGTGAGAGCATGGTATTTCGGAGCTGTGTGACCTTTCTTCAATGCTTCATCGATGATTTCGTTGATCACTATGCCATTTTCGGCATGCATGCAGACGAGCGCTCCTTGATCCGATGCCAGCGACATGGCTCGATAAATGGTGGCGTCATCGACAAGGAGGACGCCCGGATATGCCATGAATAACTTGAAGCTGGTCACGCCTTCATGATTGATGAGTTGTTTGAGCTCACTCAACCTTTCGTGGGGCAGGTCGGTCACGATCATGTGAAACGAATAGTCGATGGCAGTTTTGCTGCTGGCTTTCTCATGCCAGGTATCAAGCGCCTTCAGGATAGATGTGCCCTTCTCTTGGATGGCAAAGTCGATAATTGTCGTGGTTCCGCCGTGCGCGGCTGCAAGCGTGCCGGTCTGAAAGTCGTCTGCTGAGGTAGTGCCGCCGAACGGCATATCGAAGTGAGTGTGTGCATCGATGCCTCCGGGAAGGACGAGCTTTCCTGTGGCGTCTATGACTTTGTCCACTTCCATGTTGAGCTCGCAACCGATCATGCTTATGGTTTCGCCGTCGATCAATATGTCGCCTTTGTAATCGTCCACCGCCGTGATAACTCTTCCGTTCTTGATTAGCGTTTTCATGAGGACTCAACCTTCTTTTGCCAGCCATCAACCAAGCCTCCAGATGAGGGACCATCTGGTTGCGTTGCGACATAGTATCCCAGAAGATATGCTTGATGTGTGAAAGAATTTAGCACTACTAATCGAAAACGCCGTTTATATGGTGAGAACTTCGAATCAGGCAGGTGCGTCGATCTGTTGTAAAATGGCTTGTCCAGCTCCTTGGCGGAGCGAGGCATATATATAGACCGGCGGAGTCAGCCATGAAAGGTGTGACCAAAGAAGTACTTTCTGAGGTTCGAGCGCGAGCCAACATTGTCGATGTTGTCTCGGAATCGGTTGTTCTCAAGCGCGCCGGCAAGGATTACAAGGGGCTCTGCCCTTTCCATAAAGAGAAGACGCCATCCTTTCACGTCAGTCCCGACAAGGGGATTTTCAAATGCTTCGGCTGCGGAGAGGCAGGCGATGTCTTCGCTTACGTTCAAAAGGTCCGAGGACAAACATTCGGTGACACGGTAAGAGATCTCGCCAATCGCTACGGCATCCAGCTGGTCGAGACGGTCGAAGAGCGGCAAGAGCAGGACAAGCGCAGCCTGATAAGGACGATGTACGAAGAGTCCTGCCACTACTTTCAGAGCTTGCTCGCCAGTCCCAGCGAAGGACAGGTTGCCATCGACTACCTCATCGAGCGCGGTATCGACAAGTCGACGGTAGAAAAGTTCCGTCTGGGATACGCACCCAATGCCTGGGATGGGCTTCTCACATACCTGACCAAGCGCATGCATGTCTCACAACAGCTTATGGAAGAAGCCGGATTGGCTCGCCAGAAGCAGGGCGGAAGCTCTTACTACGACCTCTTTCGCCACAGGCTCATGGTACCTATTTGCGATGGCGACGGTCGAGTCATCGCTTTCGGGGGCCGCACACTGGGCGACGATCAGGTGAAGTACATCAACTCTCCAGAGACGCCGATTTACAAGAAGGGAGAACATCTCTTCGGTTTTCACCTGGCTAAAGATGCCATCAAAAAGAATGACGCTGTGATAGTGGTCGAAGGGTATTTCGATGCTATTACGCCGCATCAATTCGGTTTTACCAACACAGTAGCCACTTTAGGGACGGCGATGACGGAAGCTCAAGCGCGACTTCTCGTCAGGTACTCGGATTCCAAACGTGTCTTTCTCTCCTTCGATTCCGACGATGCCGGACAGAAGGCCGTAGAACGGGGCGTGGAGACGCTATCACAGATCGCCGAGGGCATAGGCATCGAGCTCAGGATCATTCGGGTCCCGGGCGGTAAGGACCCGGACGAGTGCCTGCGCAATGAAGGGGGCGGAGGCGTAGATGCATTCCGCCGGGCGCTCGAAGAGGCGCCTTTGATTGTCGATTATCAGCTTCAAGATGCGATTAAAAACATCGACACTCGGTCTCACACCGGCAAAATTGAGGCAGCCAGGCGGGTGGTACCGATTGTCGGCAGGATAAAGAACACGGTAGCCAGGGTCGAGTATGTTCGGCAATGTGCCTCCATGCTGAATATCAGAGAAGAGGAGATATTGGCCGACGTGCGCCAATTCCGCAAGGACAATAGGCTTGACCTGGAGGCGAGAGGCCCCTCGCCGTTCGTGCCCAGGTCCGGCAGTGGTCAGAATCAGGGCTCCTTTGGCGGGAAGGGTGGTAACTATAAGCGTGGAAAGCCCGAAGAGAAGAGTCACAGCACCTTTCAAACAACCGATGAAGCGCCGATGTCAAGAAAGCATCGGGGTATCGCACATGTTGGGCTGATTAATGCGGAGCGCCAATTGCTGGCACATTACCTTGTTTCGCGCGACGACCAGGAGAAGGTTTCCAGAGCTCTGGCCGACTGGGTGCTTATAACTCCGGAGCATCAGGAGATAAAGCTCGCCATCGAAGGGATAGGGACGCAGTTCAACACGATGGAGGACCTCCAGTATCAGCTCATGGACCGATTAGCTGGTTCTGAGGAGCTGCGGTTGCCGCTTACGGAAATAATATTAAAAGTAGAGGAGATTAGAAAGCAGAACCTGCCCTTGGGGATAGTCACGAATGACTATAAAGCCAAGATTCTTCAGGAGCGCCTGACAAGTGCCATCAATAGAATGAGGCAAATGTTGGGTATGTCTAACGATGATAGGAGAGAAGCAGACATTCTAAGTCGTATACGAGAGTTAAGCCGTCTCAAAGATGTAGAATTATTGTCGGCAAAAACGCTGGAAGATCTGGATGACCTCAAAAGGAAAATTGAGACAATCGAAACAGAGTACAATCTTTCGATAGATGCTGGAGATCGTGTGTGAGCAAAAGCACCAGAACTGATAAAGAAGAGGCGAAAGCCGGAGACCAGGGCGTGAGCAAAGGCAAAACGAGCAGAACAGACAAAGAAGATAACTTCATCAAGCGGCTGGACAAGCTGGAAGAGGACGGAAAGTCTCGGCAAAAGTCGGGATTGGACGAGCTTCTAGACTCTGGTGGGGATGAAGAAGCTGATGCTCCGGATGACCTCGCTATGCGCGATGAGTCGGATGAAATCGACAATAGCGATCCGGCGGAGTTTGAGGAAGAGGTTTCAAAAGGGCTGTCGTCAGACGATCCGGTCCGCATGTATCTGCGCGAAATCGGTCGCATCCCCTTGTTGACAGCCGACCAGGAGATTGAGCTGGCTCGATCTATCGAGATGGGTGGTTCCGATGGGGCGATTGCGAAGAGGAAGCTGGTGCAAGCCAACCTCCGTCTCGTTGTATCCATTGCCAAGAAATATGTCGGGCGCGGCATGCTATTTCTCGATCTAATTCAGGAAGGCAATCTCGGTCTGATTCGGGCTGCCGAGAAGTTTGACTACGAGCGTGGCTATAAGTTCAGCACGTACGCTACGTGGTGGATACGGCAGGCGATTACACGAGCGATCGCCGACCAGGCCCGTACGATTCGTATACCAGTGCACATGGTCGAAACAATCAACAAGCTCAAGAAGATCACCAGAAAACTCGCTCAAGACAAAGGCCGAAAGCCGACCGAAGAAGAGATTGCCGAG
>CAZISK010000046.1:0-17390 GCA_964541355.1 uncultured Candidatus Obscuribacterales bacterium | reverse complement strand
ATAAGAACAGCACCATCCACGAGACGCTCCGAGCTCGAAGAAGCGGTCAAAGACTGGATGGAGCAGAGTTCGTCCTACGCCGAAGTGACCGCGCTTACCACGCCTGATATCCGATTTGAAGCGACGAGGTGATTGCAAACACGGATCCCGCATAGCGCAGGACTCCGCTTATTAATGCACCGTAAAGCATAGACCTTCAAGTCGCGGATGTATGGTGCGACTCGAATAGAACAGTGGGTCTGGAGTTTACGCCCGCGGAGATTAGAATGACTTAAGCCCGGTAATCCCCGTCCTTCGAGGGCGAAACCGACACGTCATTTGATCTCTTTCATCTGCTTCTTCACGACTTCTAGAGAGTTCGGAAAATTGGTCTGGAGATACTTCATATCGCTTTCGTTCTCCGGCTTTCCTAGAGCCACGCCGAACATTGAGGCAAACACCTCTTGTCGTCCGGCATTCTCTTCTTTCTGCGAAAAATACTTGTAGATCGGATGACGCTTATCCCATACCGCCGCCATATCTTTATTGTACGCTGCCACGAACTCCGGCTTGGACGAAAGTCCGTGAGCAAAATCGAGTGCGTGTCCAACCTGGTGCAATACAACGTTGTCGCGGAAGACAGGCTCAGCCGAACCCTCTCTCCCTATACGCATCGGCGCAATAATTCGCTTGCTGACGTTATCGTGAGTCCCGTCCGAATCATAAAAGGAAAGATCTTTCGGCCAGCCGCGTGGGGTCAGATCTGCTAGTGCCGGTATAGCCTCAGGGATATCGGTGGCTGCGATAATTTTGTAACCATGGCGCTCCAGACTTGCTCCTAGATGTGGTGGCAATTCCTTGAGCTTCTTTTCCAACCTTTCGATGAACTCATCCGGAACAGCCTTCGTCCCCTGGACGAGACCCGTGTGTCCCTTTCCTTTCCGCGTCTGTACATCCATTGTGTAATCGCGAGTTAACGTTAGAGAGCCGTCCTTCTCGTTGCTTTTAACTTTCCAAACGTCATCGATTTCGCCTGTCGTCGGATGCCGCAACTTATAGGTTTGGTCCTTTCCCTCTTCAACGGTTTTCGGATCGACTTGGGGATTGGCTCTTTTGAACTCATCGGCGGACACTTTGTATTCCGCGGTTAATCCAAAGGTGGTAATACCACCATCTTTGGTGCCTTTCACGCTCCATTTATTCGGACCCTCCGCCTTCTTCTCTGCGGGTTGTTCTTCGACCGGCTTATCAGAAGTAGGTTTCGGCTTTTCGCCAGTTTCCGCTGGCGGCGGGAACAGTGCAGACACCAACAGATCGCGCTCCAGTTCACGAGCCCGGGTCGTTTTGCTCGACCCTTCCTGGAGTAGCCCGATCACGTCTATCGGCTCGCTGTTCGATGTGCCGGTCTGAAGGTTCTGACCAAATTCAAGAGAAGCGGCCGTCTCTATGCGTGTCAAATTATTACCCCAGAAAACTTAAAGAATAGCCGCGCCCGCGAGCTTAATAGTAAGTAACTAGTGGAATTGTTGTCAAGAGAAATAGCATTTCACTCTTAAGACAAGGAGCCAGTCAGCCGTTCCTGATCTGAGCAAGTTGTGATATTGCAATCATAGTTTTGATATTTTTCCGCAGAACGAGCAAAACAAAGGCTGCGCTGTGCCTGGATTCCGAGCTTGAGCACGCCAATGTAATTCTGGCGTGCTCGAGCAAGCTGCAACCCGGACACAATAAGAATTGCAGGGAGCGGCAGATATTCTTGACTACCTTTAGAAAAAATTACCTTCCAGCCTCACAAAACCTGTTAGTGTACCTTCGACGTATGGTCCAGGCACAATATGAGGGAGCCCGGCATTGTTGACCACACCTGAGGCGCCGGGCGCACCGGCCACCAACTTCGATCCGACTGAGCAGGTTCTCGAGGAGGGTCGCTCAGAGTCGCCTGAGAACTTACCGCGCGGCATTGGGGTAGCAACTTGCTTCACGGAACACATGTGGTACTTCGCCAGCGCAGGCGATCAGCTCAAGCCCGGCGCGATGGTCGGCAAGACAATGCTCGGCAAAATGGTTCTGATCGGTCGAAGGTCAGACGGCCAGGTGTTCGCGATGGAAGACATCTGCCCACACCAGGCTGTGTCCCTTTCGGCAGGATGCTTTGACGGCAAAGAGGTCGAGTGCTGCTTTCACGGCTGGCGCTTCGACTCGACAGGAGCCTGCACCGCCATTCCATCTCTCGTTGAAGGACAGAAAGCCAATCTCTGTAGCATTAGAACCAAGAGCTACCCCTGCCGCGAAGAGCAAGGCAACGTCTGGGTTTACTTCGGAGACAGACCGGACAATCCGCCGGATATTCCTCGTGCTTTCGGGGTAGACGATCTTTCTAAGTTCGAGAAAACCACAACCACACTGATTCTGTCCAACCATATCGACTACAATGCGGTCGCATTGATCGACACTGCCCATGTCCCTTACGTGCACAAGTCCTGGTGGTGGCGCAACAGCCGCAACCTCAAAGAGAAGCTAAAGCACTACGTTCCCGATCAAACCGGATTCACGATCGTCAAGCACAAGCCTTCTAAGCACTCGGTGTACAAGTACATCGGCAACATGATTGAAGACGAAATCGGCTTCCGTCTGCCGGCATGTCGTATCGAGCGCCTGATGCATGGCGAGAGGACTTTGCTGTCTGGAATCACCGCTCTGACACCGATTGACGAAAACACAACAGAGTTGAATCACACCACGTACTGGGTAAAGACAGTGCCTGGAATCGCACCGCTAGTAATACCAGTTATTCAATACTTCGTGCGCACTTTTCTCAGCCAAGACAAGGACATGGCTGACATGCAAAAGAAATGCCTATCTCACAACCCGAAGTTGGTAATGACGATTCGCGACGCAGGCACGCCCGGGCGCTGGTATTTCGAACTCAAGAAAGCGTGGAACGAAGCAGCTCGCACAGGTCGTCCCTTCCAAAACCCTGTCAAATCCACGTTCTTAAGATGGAAGAGCTAACGGTATAAACAGGGAAATCGACGTTTCGACCCATTGTCGTATAGGGTAAGTACTTGTCAGAGATGCGGAAGGCTCCCGACTGACGAATTTACTAATGCAGCACAAGACGGGCAATACGACAATCCCACCTGAGTTAGCCGGACGATACACCGATTTTCGAATGCTGGGATCGGGGGGGTCCGGCGAGGTCTTCCGCGCCCATGACACGATCTTGAACAAAGCTGTAGCAATTAAACTGCTCAGGCAGGCATCGCTGAATCCAGAGACCGCCGTACGCTTTCAACAAGAAGCCAAAGTGGCGAGCAAACTCAAGCACCACAACATTGTCACACTGATGGATTTCGGTATCACTTCCAAAGGTGCACCATACCTGGCTATGGAGTGCGCCGAGGGCATGAACCTAGCTGAAATTTTGGATGACTACGGTAAGTTGCCGCTGGAAGCTGCCATCAACATTCTGTTGCAGGTATGCGAAGGCATGGAGCACGCGCACAACATCGGGATCGTTCACAGAGACTTGAAACCGAGCAACATCATTGTCAACGGAGACAACCTGGTCACTGCGTCGGTGAAGGTTTTGGATTTTGGTATTGCCAAACTCGAGACTGCTGATAGGACTGCCGGGAGTGTCACTAAGCCTGGCTTCATTGTCGGGACTCCACACTACATGAGTCCCGAACAATTCTCAGGAGTCAATATCGATCGGCGGTCGGACATATACTCCGTCGGCTGCATAATGTTCCGCATTGTCACGGGACAATTCCCGTTCGAGGGCGAGTCGATGCTCGAAATTATGAACGACAAGCAGTACTGCGCTCCGAGGCTTTCCGACTTCGTAGAAAGCATTCCAGATGAGTTTGATACCATTGTTGCGAGGTGCCTGGAACTACGACCAGAAGATCGTTACGAATCAATGGCAGAATTGATGGAGGATCTGGAAATCGGACGTGACCATCTCAAGGAGCTGTCCACCTATCAAGAGACTGTCGAGGCACCAACCAAACGGAAAAAGCGGGAACGCACTTTGCGACTATCTCTGGCAGCCTGCTACGGGATTCTATTCACCTGCGTTGTTCCCCTTTTCTTCACAGTTCTCGTCAACTCAAAACACGTCGAGCAGCCGGAAAAGGCTGACGACGTGCTAAGTCAGATCGGAATGTCTGAACGAATCGCTAAACAGTTTCACGTCGATAAATTAAATAGATGGACAGCCCTGGGAATGATCCGAGATTCAGAACTCGAATATCTGGCCACGCACAAAGCCGATAAGATCAATGTTCTCATACTTGGCGACGAAAACACCATGTCGAGTCAGATGCGCATTACAGAACGCGGTTACGAAGCGCTGAGCAAGCTCCCACTGAGATTACTGATCGCTTGCCGATCCAACCTCGATGACAATGCACTGAAACACATCAGCAAGATTGCAACTTTACGGCATCTCGATATTACCTCTACCAAGGTCACTGATAACGGGCTGAAGTATCTGGAGAACAATACAAATCTCATAGAGCTTCTGCTCAACGGTGATCGAATCACCGGTGATGGTATCAGGTCAATTTCAACGATCAAAGGATTGCGGACGCTCTATCTCGACGATACCGACATAAGCGATAAGGACTTGCAACCGTTAGCGAATCTGCCTCATCTCCAAACGCTCCATCTGAATGCATGCAAAATAACGGATTCCGGAATTGACTTCATTTCTCAGATGCGCAACGTACACAGATTGGATTTTGGAAAAACAACGGTCACCGCTAAGGGATTTCAAAAACTGAAGCACTTAAAGCTCACCGGTATACTGGTCGAATCGTTGAAAACCTTCGATGATCAGTGCCTCTCGATTATCGCCAAGCAATGGCCAGGTTTGACTTATCTAAATGTGAACGATACGAAGATCACTTCAAAAGGTGTTCAGTCGATAGGAAAGCTGACTCAATTGCGCAATCTAGGTCTCAACACATTGCCGATCACAGACGCCGAGATGGAACCTATCTTTCATCTGACCAAACTAACCAAACTGAATATAAGCTTGAACCGCAATCTAACGGACAAAACTATGGCTAGACTCGCGGAAATGCCATCACTGGTTGACGTGCAATTGAACTGCTGCTCGGGAGTGACCGAACGCGGATACAGTATGCTGGCGAAGAACAAAGACATCCAGGTCGAACAGTACGAGCGCAATCAAAATGCTGTGCTCGAATACGGCAGTCTCCTGAATTTCGACAATTAGGCCGCCGGCCGCTCTCTATTGCCAACAATCTGTAACGCGACCTGAAGTAGTTTGATGACACGGTAGCCGCCCCGTTGTCGCGAGAATGCATTCGCCGACTAGTCTCAGGCCGATCAGGCGCAAGTTTTATATAACGATCAGCCGTTTTGAGCGCCTTATCGGAGTCGCCAGCGTCAAAATATGCTCTTGCCAGCAGCACTAGAGGCTCCACGGTTTCCGGGCAAACATTCGCTGCCTGAGTGATGAGGCAGTGCGTGTCGGTCCAAAGGATATGGGCACGTGGCTCACGCGAAGCACGATCAGGCGTGTTAGTGGCAACTTTGCTGGTGCACTGGAAGATGCCACGAAGGCAATTGAGGTTACAGACTGGTTCGACAGTTCGTCAGGAATGACAGTGGCGTTAACCACCGACGGTGCCTCCGGTCTTGCCAGGTTGAGAGGCGAGAGCTTCGACGTAATCGTCCTGGACTGGGAATTGCCGGATACCAGCGGTGTCGCTTTGTTGAAGCAACTTCGTGATGAAGGAGCAACGATACCGGTGATAATGCTCACCGGTCGAACATCTATCGATGATCGTGAGCAAGGTCTCGATGTCGGCGCAGACGATTATTTGACAAAACCATGTGAGATGGTGGAGCTGGAAGCCAGGATCAAGGCGGTATTGAGAAGGACTGGCAAATGGCTCACTAATCAGCTTCAGTGCGGCGCAATTACAATAGACACAAAACAGCAAACAGTCAAAATCGGAGACGAGGAGTTGTCTCTTGCTCCATCGGAATTCGCAGTTCTGGAATTTCTAGCCAGGCACGAGAATCAAATGTTCTCGGCTGAGCAGCTTCTCGATAGGGTCTGGAGTTCACAGTCCGATGCCACCGAGCTTGCGCTGCGCAGCGTGATCACGCGACTGAGAAAGAAATTGCAGGACTACGGTTGCGCGGCGACGCTCGAGACGGTACACGGCTTTGGCTACCGGCTGCGGGCAAATTCACAATAAGACTGATAATCTTCAGTCTGCCGAAAGCTCCTTGATGAACTCACCGAGCTTTTCTGCATCAGCGTTGTCCGGTAGTATGCCCGCAGCCTTGTCCAGGCATTCAAACGCACCGTTGAAATCCTCATTCAATGCCAGCACACGGGCGAGGTGCAGCCATCCGTTAAGGTAGTTAGGATTGAGACTCAAGGCTTTTTCAAGAATGGTTCTGGCTTTCGCCATGTGGCCATCACCAAGGTATAGAAAGCCGAGATTACCGTAAGGCCACTCGAAATCTGGATACTCGCTAATCAACCCCTCGAAAACATCCTTCGCGCCTGAGGTGTCGCCTGCCATCATCAGATTGTAGCCAGAGATGTTGCGCTGCTCAGCCATCAATGGCACTGGAAACCTGGGCAGCCTGGCTTGCAAAAACCGCTTCGCCTTGACTCCCCAATCTCCATCCGGATCCCCCTCGGTCGCGTATGTAAGCGCATCTCGGGCTTGCTCGGTCCAACCCAACTCTTTATAGTGCACACCGAGCTCGTAAAACTCTCGCGGAGTCAGGTCCGTAGGCACCACTCGCGGTGGCGGCTCCTCACTGCCGGCCACAGTTACGACTTCGACCAGCTCTTCGATGAACTTCGAGACTTTATCCTCTGGTACGCCAAGTTGGCCAAGTTGCTCTCGTATATCATTCAAATATTGCTGCGAATCTTTCCCCGCGCCGTCGTCTTCGCCCGCGGTCTGCTGCTGCAACAGTTTCATAACCGCATTCGTAAGATTAGCGCCAAACCGCATTCCCTGCTGGTATCCCGGCTTCGCTTCGTGGTCAGCACACTTTTCGCCGTCCTTATTGCCGGCTTCTTCGTAACCCAAAGTGAAAGCTTCCGTCGCATGGTCATTCTTTCCCATCAGAAGGTACTTGATTCCCAGTCGGCGATACTCACGAGCCGAAAGTCCTGGAGGAAGCTTATCCGGCGGTAGCGACATTGACCCATCCTTGGATACCAGAGTTCGTTTATAGATTTACCCATCAGCTCAAGATATACACAGCTCCAGAGCAAAAAAGTTCTCGCCAAGTTGGCGGTTGACCAAGTCGCTGGATTCCACAACAGGCTGTTTATCGCCAAAAAAAGAAGGACCCGTAAAAGGTCCCTCTCCTGACATTTTCTAGATAGCTGCTAGGCGGCGCACTCACAACCGTCGTGCTCGGCGCAATTGCAGCATGCACAGCAGCACTCGCAATCTTCACAGGTTGGGCACTCGGCATCCTTACACTTGGCGCAATCTGAGCCTTTGCAACACTCTTTGCCTTCGCAGCAAGCCTTAATCATGATCAATCCTCCAATGTATCTGCAGTTTTACCTATTTAACGAAGTCAAACTTACGACCCCGTCCCTACTGTTTTGACTGTCGCGCAATAAACACACAGCTTTGTGCAACAGATCAAGTATGCATGTGTCAACAACACGGTAATAGACGTTGTTGCCAACGCGCCTGGTCGAAACGATTCCGCGATCGGAAAGCCGCTGAAGCTGATTGGATACAGCCTGCGGCTTCATGGCGAGCGAGTCGGCAAGATCGCAAACACACATCTCGCGCGCAAGCGCCAGATTGTGCAGCAACTTCAACCGTGTATCGTTAGCCAGAATCTTGAAAAGGTCCTCCAGCTCGGAAGCATCTGCATCTGACAGAGGTGATTCCCCTGAAGTCTTAGACTCGTGCGTGCAGCAGGAGTCAACCTTCTCACTATCTAGATTGTTAACCATAAACACTCCAGTATCGGCTTCCATTTACATTATTACACCAGTCCGTGTAATTGTGTACATTAAATCTGCGCTGCGTCATACAAGCTTTCGATCGCACCTGGTGCGGTAAAATTTGCAAGTGGTTTGGATGACACCTATGTTACCCAGACGCTTCGGAAGCTCGGCCGATAAAATTGACTCGACTCAAGACATTCATTTGTTGACAGGAAAACATCTTGAATTTCCGACCACAGAAAAACATCAGGACTCTTCTTTTCGCACTGCTTTTCGCTGGCATTATTCTGAGTCAGGGCGCAGACGGGATGACCTTCCCGCCTCTGGAGGATCACTCCCGCTACACTACTGATTTGTTGACGGACATGAAGTGGGGACCCGGCCAGTCGGTGGTGGAGTCGGCCTACACGAACTTCAACGGTTACACGGACTATCAGGTGGAGACCAGATTGACTGGACTCATGAAAGATCGCTTGAAAGAAGGCGCAGCCAGATTCTTCTTTAAGAAAAACAAGCGAGTGCGGGTTGAGGTCACCAAAGGCTCTTTGAATCAAGGCGCCGTGATTGTACGCCGCGAAGATGGTGTAGTCCGAGGCTGCGGCGGCGGCATGCTCAAGTACGTGAAGCTGACGCTGGAGGAAGATTCGCGAATGCTCCAGCTACCCAGCGGTCACAGCATCGTGAACGCTGATATGGCAAGCCTTCTCAGCGAAGTAAGATCCCGAGTCAGGAAGGGAGCCAAAGCAAAGTTATCGAGCACCACTGTATCCGGCAAGTATTGGAAAGCCCCAGTGAAGGTGATCGAGCTCAATGAAGTCGCATCCGAAACTGTGACCGATCGCATCTATATCAATCCGAAGACTTATGTACCGCTTGAATGGGATTTCTTTAGAGACGGGGTCCTTATCAGCGTAACCTTCTTCGACAATTTCCAATCAAATGTCGGGTTGGAGGACTCTTTATTCAATCTATAGGTATCGAACTTCAATCAATCGGTTTCTAATCAACGGAGTATCTACAATTGCTGAACCGACTTAGTAAATTCAGAACCTGCTCGGCGCTATTGGCTGCATCGGCAGTTATGTCGCTGGCATTTGCGGAGGCTCAGGCAGCCGATACCACCAATAGTGCCCGCAAACCATCGGTCATGGCCACAACAAAACCGGTCCTCCACGTTGATGTGAAGACTGACGCTATTTCGCTCAGCGACCTGCGCGATGTCGGTCTCTGCGTCATGCAGATAAAACAGCAAGCGATCAATATTTATCTGGAAGTCACAAGAAAAGAGATTCCAACTACGGCTGATGCGGAGATTGCCGACCCCAATTCAATCTCGGCAACGGATCTGGCTGGACATCATAAATACCTTGCCACAAGGCCCGAATGGCTCGTTTACTACATAAGCACGATGGAGCCTATTATTCATCTCTTCAAAGAAGATGTGAAAGACGCCGAAACAGGTGTCGAAAAAATTATCGTTCCGAAGGGTACGAAAGATCTATTCGCCAAGATGTTCGACGAATATGAAACCGCCGTTGCTCAGCTCAATGAGCACGTTTCAAACATATATGAGCTAATACCATCGGCAAACAACAACGACAAGATCGCTCGCGAAGCGGTGAAAATTTTCGAGGTCGCGGATGTGATAGAAAAAGGTCGCCGCGATGCCTTCAAACTGATTCAAGAAGCATCGACGAAGGAGACAGAGCAGGTTGTCCCTAAAGGGCAAACAAAATAGCGTTTTCGTCGACCGGAATCACTGAGCCTCGCACAGGTCACGGGTTTGTACCAGCCTTCGCTTTGAAACACCACAGGACAGCTAGACCGGCACCGTGCGCAGCGCAGTTTCGAACCACGGCGTGCGCAAACACACGTTTGAACTACAGAGTGTCACCAAGAGTTTGCACCACAGCATGTGCTGCACGAGTTTGAACTGTAGCGTGCGCGGAGCAGGATTGAACTGCGCCGCGCTTTGAACCACAACACATGTTGCAGCTCGAGCAACAGACAGAAATCATAGGCGAATTGCTGCCATCACCCCAGCCATAATAAGATCAGGACTTGGTAGCGGGGGAAGAGGCACAGTCCCATTTGGCAATACAGAGGCGGGAACCAATGGGCCAAAAGATCCCTTGTCTGCGACCCTGGCCGGTATGTATTCCTCGTCTAAGCCACCAATCACTTTGGACAGATCTTCTATCGAAAGCGAAGAGAGACTTTTGTTTTCATCCGTTGTATTTGTTTTCACAGGCATTATCATTACTCCTCTTTCCAGACTGCCGCAAGTTCGCGACTTGAGAAGATTACATTTCCTGGTGTGACAAAATACGGTCTGTAATGTGACCCGAGTTGTCCGTGACCCAGCGCATTAGCACAGGCTTCAGTGCGAGGTCTATAGGTTTCGCTTGTGGCAAACCGAGCATTGCTTTTCGATCGGAACGCACATTCACTACCACACATCTGCTCAGGTGGTCCGAGATGTTCGCGAAGTTCTTCGGCGTCGAGTGACGAGCACACGGATTTCCCTTCCGGGAGATGTGTACACTCCTAAATACTGTTGCGTTAGAGGATCGTCGGGCTCAGTAAAGGAACCGCTTCTTCGCTGAGTCCGGCCAGGTCTTACTTAAAGACTTCGCTGAGTCTTTTGAAATCGACCAGAGAACGACGTCGCTTTTGGTCTCGGTGTCCGTTACTTCGCTCGGTGTCATGCTCAAGCAGACTTCATCAGCATTGCGGAAGGACGGAGAAAATACCAGTCTCTTTTTGCCGTTGAATCCCTTCCCGTCTATACGTACGGCTGCACCGGTGAGGACTGAGTAAACACTGACTCCATTGGTACTACTCGGTATGAGAATGTGTTTACCGTCAGAGCTGACTTCGAAGTATTCAACAGCATCCGAGTTGCCATCTTGCCCAACATCAGGTGTCACCATAGGTACTACTAGAGCACTCTCGCCGGGACGAACTTGAAAAAGTGTTTGATGGTGCGTGACCTGACTGTCACTCACAGGAAGAGTGATAGGCAGACAGGAGAACGCCAGACTACCATCCGCCAGAGAGCGGACTCGACTGTTTTCCGTAAAGAAGACGTGCGATAGGACTTTGTTCTCCGCCTTCTCCGCGATCTGTTCTGTCAACGGATCTGTCGGTAACGCTCGCAGTGCTCCGAACAAAGGAAAGGACGAGACATCTAAACCTTTCAACGCACTGGATGGCAGATCGGCCTCAATATAATAGATATTGCTACCGTCTCTAGCCCAATCGGGATACATTGCTGCGATACTAGATATAGTGCGCACTTTGCCACCATCCACGGTTATATGCATAAGTGTATAAGGAGCATCATCACCGCTCTCCTGGTGTGACACCAAAAGCAGTGCATTATTTCGTGGGGACATGCGAATTTCCTTTACATCTCGCATTGTCAGATAGACCAGCTTTCTTTCGCTCAGGCTCTTGTTATCTACATTGTAGGAGCATACCCGATGCACACCTACGGCCACATTTTTCTTGATCTGTGTCCAACTGTCACCTTCATCGGTGGCAGCCATTTCCTTATCTTTGTTATCGCGAAGATAAAGAACCGCCTCCCGAGCGTGCGGGAGCTTGGAGATTGACTTTTCGAACTCCTTCCAGTGTCCTTTGTGCAGTCGGGCCTCAGTCAGCATTTTTTTCGCGGTGTCAAGAATGGCGCGCACCTCGTCAGCGGGCTCCAGCTCTACGACCTGAGTCCATTTCACAACGGGTTCATACTCTACTACCATAATGCGCTTAGAGTCAGAAAACCAACTGACCAGCTCGACGGACGATGCAGCAGCAGGTGCACCGAGATTGCCTTCCGCATCACAAAAGCGAAGGCCATCGCCGGCTATGACTGCGGCGACACTTCCATCGGGTGACCAGGCTACTCTGCGAGGGTCGGAACAGGAAGCAAGACCAAGTATAGCAATTAAAGCGGTGACAACCAACTTGACACTACGAGTGGTGACTTGACTTTTCATAGTTAAACCTGAATAAGAAGAAACATTGGAGACTACGTTCGAATACTACAGTGTACCGAAAAAGAATTACGCGAGCAAAGAAGAGATTCTCGCGGTTCGTAAGCGCAGTGTAAGAGTTCTGGTTGTCAAATAACAGCTTCGGGCGTCGCTGCGCGCTCGCCTTTTTCGTATCGTAACCTGGCAAAACTGAGGATCGCTTGATCGACTGTTATGATGCCATGTGAGATTAGCGACAGCAAATCGCGAGAGTAGCTGACCAGTTTGCGATCTGCTTTCTGGACTTCCGCAAGGGATCTTTCCAGGTTTTCATTCTCCAAAATTGATTTGATGATTGCGTGCTTGACCTGCCGTTTTTCCGAAAAAGCGGATCTAGGTCGACCAATCACTTCCAGGAACAGATCGGAATCATTCATCAACGTTCTGATGATCTGCCTTATCCCTTCCGGAGTGAGGAATCCACTTGTCACCAGGAATTGGTACAGTGTCATCTGCTTGCCGACGGTAGTGGCAAGGTGTGGAAGTGCATCGAGAGTTTCATCATTCGATTTAAGGGATTTCACGACGGAGACAGCTTCTTCACCGGTAATATATCCGTACTTGATAAATCCGGCGGCCGCCGCAGCGGCTGAGAGCATGTCGTGATCGATCCAGGGAAAGCTCCGCAGCACATCCTCGAGCAAGAGGTTGTTTGATTCAGCGAAGTGTTCCGCAGGTTTCAAATCTTCTTCGGTGACAACTTCGGCGGAGATAAGTATGTCTCGCAACTCCATTGTCTCGGGCTCGAATTCGAGAGTTTGGCGATTGAGCAACAAACGCTTCCTGGGAGCAAAGGCATCCTCCGCAATCCGGAATCTTCGAAGGCGAACAATCGCCTCACGATATGTTCGTCTGCGATCGCGAATATCGGCTTGCAAGGATAGAGCTTCGTTGACGACGATCTCAGGAATGCGCGCGTCGATAGTGAGAATTCGACCGAGCGGCAAACCACAGAGTCCTTGCAATTCAAGGGACATTCGAAGATCTTGCTCACTAACCCTTTCAGATTCGATCAGGAGTTCACCAATACGAACGAAGGTGCCACCATCAGCTGTCGAACATCCAAGCGCGATCAGCGATTCCTTAATCGGCCAGTTCTCTCTTCGCGAAATGAAGAACGCTTCACGAGCCTCTTCCAGACCGATGGTTTTGCCCTTCACCAGACAATGAAGCTGAATAAGTTTGGACAACTCACCGTTGGTAATCAGTCCCCTCAAGACTGTCGCCCGACCTACAGGCACCTCAAGCTCTTCAGCAGCCTGAAGAGTCTCGTCCAGTATCTCGGGTGATAACACCTCGATAAGACCTAGAAACTCACCAATTCGAATAGTTGATGGTTCTATTGTCGTTGTTATGCGCCTCTTGAACAGATCGCCCATTCTAATTTTTCCGTCGCCAGAAATTGTAGTCATCGGGAGCGGGCGCCAAGCGGCGAAAACCGTCCCACTGACAGATCTACCTCTTTGTTTTATAAACTAATCTGCTTCAGATAAAGATCTAGATCTGCGCAGCATCCGCGTTGGCGTATTGCATCGTTGCATCTGGCTACAACTCGGCTACCGGTGCGGCTGCTCTTCTGCCAGATCGTCGTGAACACTTTGAAGGTAAAACCACTCTATCTGCCGTTCTTCATGCTCTTTTTCGTTGCAGCGACGGCATGTTGAATCAATGTGGGATGAGCTCCGGATAAAAAGCGCGCCTTACCGATCGATTGCAAGCTCGAGCTTCGATTGCAAATCTGCTAGCAAAGTGATATCATATTGCTAGCAGTCTAATATCAATCTCATTGGTACTGCACCGAACGAGGCAACGACTAAAATGACACAAGAAAAGCTCCACTGGCACCTCGGCGGGGTCGCCGCCTGGGTTGGTTTGTTCGCAATCGTCGCAATCATAATTCTGAGCTTCATTACGACAGGTTCCGTGCTTCACTCCCTTAGCCAGCATGGTCCGAATACTTGGACCGACTTGATTCTGCCGGCTGGGATATTTGTCGCCGCGATCTGGCTATCTGGGGGATTCTGCGTAGTCCAACCCAACGAAGCGATGGTATTGATTTTCGTTGGAAGTTACAGCGGCACCGTGAAGCGTAATGGTCTATTGCTGGTAAATCCATTGTGCTCGAGAAAGAGAATTACTTTGCGATTGCAAAATCTCCACGGCGAAATCTTGAAAGTTAACGATAAACGCGGCAATCCCATCGAGATCGGAGCAGTGATTGTATGGCACGTCGCCGAGCCATCCAAAGCACTTTTCGACGTTGATAGCTATGAAGTATTCGTGCGAATTCAAAGCGAAGCAGCAATACGGCACCTGGCGAACATGTTCGCCTATGATCAGTATGAAGGCGACAGTGAAGAACTTACATTGAGAAGTAGTATTGATGAGGTCTCGCATACCTTGAAAGAAGAGCTAAACGCGCGTCTTGCAATGGCCGGAATTGCAGTTGATGAAGCACGCATTGCTCACTTAGCATACTCGCCTGAGATCGCAATGGCTATGTTGAAGCGTCAACAGGCCGAGGCGATTGTATCAGCAAGGCGTGCCATCGTCAGCGGTGCCGTTAGTATCGTCACACAAGCATTGCACGAACTCACTTTATCCAACGTAGTTGAATTGGATGAAGAGCGAAAAGCCGCAATGGTAAGCAATCTTCTGGTCGTACTATGCAGCGACACACAAGTGCAGCCTGTCGTTAACACCGGAACTCTATATCCATAACACAGCATTTCAGAAGCAAGGAAACATACTCGTGGCTCGCAAATCATTTCTACTCCGAATCGATCAGAAGCTCTTCGAAGAGCTCGAGTCCTGGGCGCAACAGGAAATGCGCAGCGTTAATGGACAGATCGAGTATATTCTTCGCCAAGCGACACTTCGATATAAAAATAAAGGCACAATCCTGGATCTACGAAGCGCAACTTCGGACGTTTCCGACTCGATGGACTAGTTACACTTGCTTAGCATGTTTTCTTCCAAGATGGTGGACGAAAATGACTATTAGTTCCAACCAAGTTCGATAAAACTTTTTGATACTAAATACAGTACCAACAAGAGATAAGCTCATTTAATACTTATGATTAGTATCTAGTTGTAGCGGTGCAAACTGGCATCTCTACACAATTTGCAAAAGGGGCTTGCGGCAATTTCGTGGTGTGGTATATTTGCAGGAGAGTCGACGCAAATTCTTTTTGCCCGACAAAAATTACATCCGGATCTGTATGCCGGAAATTCGATCAAACTCAATTGGAGTAATACATATGCGATTCAACAAAATCCCTAACGCTGGCAATTATTGACACTGCCGACACAGGATATGCGAATTCGGTGAGATAACACTCTCACTTTGTTTGATTTTCGTTGTAACGAAGAGTAAGAGCACCTGGAGGCAGTATCGGACAGATTGTCCGTCCGTCCCTCCGTAAGCATTGGTGCTCTTACTCTTTTTGCCTTTTTGGCATTTTCCCGATACTCGAAACTCAAACCAGGAGTGTGTTTCTCATGTTCAACAAAGTCGTAGAAGTAAAAGGCTTAAGAAAACAGTTCGGCAATTACGAAGCCGTGAAAAACGTCTCGTTCCACGCGGACAAGGGCGAAATCGTCGGATTGCTAGGCGTCAATGGTGCCGGCAAAACCACGACATTGCACATGCTATTGGGTCTGACCAAGGCGACCGCCGGAACGATCAGAGTTTTCGGACACGATATCGAGACGGAGCGAACCGCGATTCTGTCGCGAGTTAACTACGCGTCGTCCTACATCGCATTGCCCTATAACCTCAAGGTCTACGAAAACCTCCTCGTTTTTGCTCGAATCTACGGCATCAAAGATGCCCGAACGAAGATTGACCAACTGCTGGAGGATTTTGAGATCGCACACCTGAGGAACTCGACCTCCGGGCGGCTATCCTCCGGCGAGCAAACTCGGCTCAATCTCTGCAAAGCGCTGCTTAATGACCCTGAGCTCCTGGTTCTTGACGAACCAACGGCAAGCCTGGATCCAGACCTCGCAGACAAAGTGCGGAAAGCGCTCAAGCGAGTCAATCGAGAGATGGGCACCACGCTGATAACCACATCACACAACATGCTCGATGTCGCCGAGCTATGCGATCGCATTGTCTTTATGCGCGCAGGCGAAGTCGTCGAAGATGGCTCAGCAAAAGAGATCTTGCTGAGGTATGGAAGCGAATCGCTTGAAGATGTGTTTATCGCTATCGCACGAAGTCATTTAATCGAGAAGGTGAAAGTATCATGAGATGGAATAGAATTCACGCGTTGGTGATGAAGTACATGTATGTGTGCTCTCGCAACGCTTTCCGAGCCATGGATGTCTGTTTTTGGCCGGTCATGGACCTGCTTGTCTGGGGCTTTGTGACGCTGTACTTGCTGAAGGTAAGCAGCGCCGTGCCTGCGATGATTACGTTTTTAATCGGTGCGGTCATTCTGTGGAACGTCCTGTACCGGGCGCAGCAAGTGGTCTGCTTGTCCTTTCTCGAGGACCTGTGGTCGCGCAACTTGCTCAACATCTTCACCTCTCCGGTCAAAGTCAGTGAGTTCGTCGCCGCGGCATATATTCTCGGGCTGGCGCAGGCACTTGCGGTTATGCTGATACTGTCTGTAATGGCATTCGTCATGTATAGCTTCAACGTGATGACGCTTGGTTTCGACCTCGCCATCCTGTTTGCCAACCTCATGTTGATGGGATGGGCAATGGGCCTTATCGCCACCTCGCTTATTGTGAGGTGGGGACCCCAGGCAGAAGTATTGGCATGGGCAATACCGTTCGTGGTGCAACCGCTCTGTGCGGTATTCTACCCGGTAAGCGTCTTGCCGGCATGGCTGCAGCCTCTGGCACGTTGCGTACCTGCATCGTATGTGTTCGAGGGTATGCGAGCCGCAATCTCCGGTTCCCACGAGGTTGTGACGAACTATGCCATCATCGCATTCGGACTCAACATCGTGTATCTGGCAGTCGCGGGACTCTTCTTCAAATACATGTTTGAACAAGCTAGAGAGCGCGGTCTGTTGGCCAAGTACTGCTCCTGATGAGGGTTTAGATGGAGCCTGCGGTTCGAAGAGCTGGTCTCGAAGAATGTCCGGTACCGAGCACCACCCAGTGCCCGGTACCGGCAAACCGCCGAGACGAGGAACCTCTTCGCTGAGTAGTCGAGCCGATCAGGGCTTTTATTTGCCGGCGGGACGCCGGCGCTCCCAGTGGTGCGTCTCTATCTGAGCGGTTCTTCAGTGGCTGGGCTCTTCGCGTCTACCTATATGCACAGTACAAGGTTCCTCAACAGACAAGGCCTCGACAGTGGAAACGTCATCGCGCGTGTCGTTCCTCATCGATTGAGGCAACCTGGTGAACTTGCTTGAACGATTCATGAAATCCGC